>NZ_JBOICG010000535.1:0-1994 GCF_050739995.1 Pseudomonas sp.
GCTTTCGCGAGCAAGCCCGCTCCCACATGGGGTTATGCGTTAAGTCAGTTAATTGGTACGAGCCCCCTGATTGATCCAGGTGCCAATCAAATCCCGTTCCTGCTGGGTCATCTGGGTGATGTTGCCCAGTGGCATGATCTGGCTCGCCACGGCTTGCGCTTGAATGCGCGCCGCCTGTTGCTGGATCTGTGCCGGGGTGTCGAACATCACGCCGGCTGGCGCGGTGCTGAACAGTGGGCTGGTGGGCTTGGCCGAATGGCAAACGGCACAGCGTTCCTGGATCACCCCGTGCACCTTGTCGAAATCAATCGAGGCTTGGGCGGGTGCAGGCGCAGCAGTCGGTTCGACAGGCGCTGCGGGTGCGGCAGGTTTCAAGCCACCACCCAACGCGGTTTCCGGTAACGGCTGGTACTCGATGGCGGCAGGTGCCTTGGCCACGTCCGGTGTGGTCGCCATCGGTTTCGGCCCCGTCACGTACGCCAGGCAAATCATCGCCAACGCGCCAACCGGCAAGGTCCACGCATACTTCTGGCTGTTGTGCCGGGTATTGAAGTAATGACGCACCAACACCGCCGCCACTGCGATACCTGCCAGGATCAGCCAGTTGTATTGGCTGCCGTAGGTGCTCGGGAAGTGGTTGCTGATCATGATGAACAGCACCGGCAAGGTGAAGTAGTTGTTGTGGCGTGAACGCAGCAAGCCTTTGGCCGGCAGCGCGGGATCCGGCGTGCGGTTCTCCGCGATGGCCGCCACCAGCGCGCGTTGGGCGGGCATGATGATGCGGAACACGTTACCCACCATGATGGTGCCGATCACCGCACCGACGTGCAGGTAAGCACCACGGCCGCTGAACACCTTGCTGAAGCCGTAAGCTGCCGCAATCAACAACACGAACAGGATCAGGCCGAGCAGGGCAGGGCGCTTGCCCAGGGCCGAGTCGCAGAGGAAGGAGTAGATGAACCAACCGGCGAACAGCGAGCCGATGCCCAGCAGTACACCTTCCGGACCACTCAGGCTGCTGCCCGGTGCCAGCAGGTACAAGGTCGGGTTGGAGTAGAACACCACGCACAGCAGCGCGATGCCGGACATCCAGGTGAAATAGGCTTCCCATTTGAACCAGTGCAGGTTATCCGGCATGGTCGGTGGGGCCAGTTTGTATTTTTCCAGGTGATAGATACCGCCACCGTGGATCGCCCACAAGTCACCGGCCAGGCCGTCCTTGGGGTTGACGCGATTGAGGTTGTTTTCCAGCCAGACGAAATAGAAGGAAGCGCCGATCCACGCGACGCCAGTGATCATGTGAACCCAGCGCACGCTAAGGTTCAGCCATTCCAACAGATGTGCTTCCACAGTCTTTACCTCTCGCCTGTCACCCTTATTGTCGGGTGATCAGACCTTCTCTTATTGGTGGGGGGCGAGGATCAACCGCTCATCCTCTTTGAAAAAATGCTCATCGCAGTTATTGCCTGTGCCACTGCGATCAACCACCAGGAAGTCATCCCGCTTTTCGATCGTCAGCACCGGGTGGTGCCAGACGCCGCGATGGTAATTAATGCCCTGCCTGCCGTTGGTAACGAAGGCGCGGACCAAGCCTGATACAGGTGCATCGCCAAGGGGCGCGACCACGATCAGAAAGGGGTTGCCGAGCAGCGGAATGAAAGCCTGGCTGCCCAGCGGGTGTCGTTCCAGCATGCACACAGTCAGCGGCATGTCCTGCGCGTCGGCGCGGAAGATGCTGATGATGGCGTGGTCTTCCGGCTTTGCGGTTTCGACCGTGGCCAGTTTGTGAAAGCGCATGGTCGACCCGTTGTTGATCATGAAGTGGTCGCTGCCGTCGGTTTCGATAACGTCTCCGAAGGGGGCGAAGGCTTCTTTGGTCAGGGGTTCGATCACGAGTGTGCGCATGGCTGTCTTCTTATCCGAATGCTGTGTTGTTAGTTCTGACGCCTTCGCGAGCAAGCCCGCTCCCACATTTGGAATGCATTCCCCTGTGG
>NZ_JBOICG010000536.1:0-7663 GCF_050739995.1 Pseudomonas sp.
CTGCTTGACCCTGACACCCGGGCTTTTGTGCAGCAGCACAACCCGGCTGCGCTGCGTGACATGGCCGAGCGCATGCTCGAAGCCCAGCAGCGCGGTCTGTGGCAGGAACCGGGGGCCTATCGCGAGGCGTTGGAAAACCTGTTGCTGGATATAGAAGAAGACAGCTGATGACTGATATTCCCCATTTCCCGCTGTCCGCCGTGGTCGGTGCCGACGACTTGAAACTGGCCCTGTGCCTGACCGCCATTGACCCGAAGATCGGCGGCGTACTGATCGAAGGTCCGCGTGGCATGGCCAAGTCCACCTTGGCCCGTGGCTTGGCCGACCTGCTGGCCAGCGGTCAGTTCGTCACCTTGCCGCTGGGCGCCACCGAAGAACGTCTGGTCGGCACCCTGGACCTGGACGCTGCATTGGGCGAAGGCCGTGCGCAGTTTTCTCCTGGCGTGTTGGCCAAGGCCGATGGTGGGGTGTTGTATGTCGATGAAGTCAACTTGTTGCCGGATCACTTGGTGGATCTGCTGCTGGACGTGGCCGCCAGCGGCACCAACCTGATCGAGCGAGACGGCATCTCCCACCGGCATTCGGCGCGCTTTGTGCTGATCGGCACGATGAACCCGGAGGAAGGTGAGCTGCGCCCGCAGTTGCTCGATCGATTCGGCCTCAATGTGGCCTTGAGTGGGCAGACCTTGCCGACCGAACGCGGGCAGATCATTCGGCGTCGACTGGATTTTGACAGCGACCCTGACACCTTCTGTGCGCAATGGGCTGAGCAGCAGGCCGCTTTGCGCGAACGTTGCACCCAGGCCCGGGCGCGGCTCGACTGTATCGCGTTGGATGATCAGGCCTTGGCGCAGATTACCGAACGCTGTTTTGCCGCGGGTGTCGATGGCTTGCGTGCCGACCTTGTCTGGCTGCGCGGCGCCAGGGCGCACGCCGCTTGGCGGGGGGCTGATGCCATCGCCGACGAAGATATCGAAGCCGTGGCCGAATTTGCCTTGCGCCATCGCCGTCAGGAGCAATCACCGCCTGCCGGCCCATCCAATCAGGGACAGTCGCCCAAGCCGTCTGATACTTCATCCGGCCAAGGCCAGTGGGGCGATATGCCCGCACCGGCACTGCCCACGGGCGTTCGTCGTGATGTGCCTGCCTGGCCAAAAAAGCCCTAGGCATTCGCCCTCGACTTGATGCGGGGGCGGATGCCCGGCCCAAAGCGGGGCGAGTGGACAAAGGAAGGCAGGGCAGGGCACGTAGCGCTCAACAGGGCTCGATCAATTGGCCGGGCACCTTGCTCGGTGGTCGCCCGCAAGTGCGCGAGGACTTGCTGTTTCATCTGCGCAGCCGTTCGGCCCATGAATTGTGGCTGGTGATTGTTGATGCCTCGGCGTCCACGCGGCGCCATCGTGCATTAAGCGACGCCAAAGGCTTGCTGGCCCAGTTGCTCGAGGACGCCTACCGCCGGCGAGCGCGCATGGCGTTGTTGACCGCCAGCGGGCAGTCGCCCAAGTGGCAGGTGCAGGGGCTGAAAGCGGCGAAGAGCCTCTCAGGTTGGCTGGAGCTGTTGGGCGCCGGTGGCGGTACGCCGTTGCTGGCGGCGCTGACCGAGGCTGGGCAATGGTTGGCGCTGCGGCGCAAACGCTATCCTGCCGAGCAGCAGCGGTTGTTGGTGATTACGGATGGGCGGCTTAAGGATGTTGCCGGGTTGCCGTTGCTGGAGTGTCCGGGGTTGCTGGTGGATATCGAACGTGGGCCGATCAGGTTGGGTAGGGCTCAACAGCTGGCGATGGGGTTGCAGTTGGAATATCGGCATATCGATCATTTGTAGTGAGCGGGCTTGCCCCGCGCTGGGTGGCGAAGCCGCCCCAAAACCTGCTACTGCGTTTTACCTGACACACCGCGGCGGCCTTATTGGGGTAGCTTCGCCACCCAGCGCGGGGCAAGCCCGCTCACTACATACTCAGCCCACCCCCGGCACATTTGGCCAAAGATCCGCCACCAGAAACAACCGCTCGGCTTCTTCCCAGTCCTCACCGTTCTGCACCATCCGCACCAGCAATTGCGCCGGCGCCATGGGGTCCAGGTCGGTGAGCCAGCCTTGCATCTGCGGTTCACTCCAGACCTCATCCGACGGGTAATGCGCTGGCGCCAGCCACGCGTGCCGGGGCAGAGGCTGCCAGCGGCCGGGCTGGCCCGCGCTGACAAAGTCGCGCCAGTCCCGCTGGTGCAACCAACGCCCACGCAGATGCTGCGGGTGGGCACCGTGGGGGGATTCAGCCTGGCCAGGCCATGGGTACAACAAATAGCCGCCGAGCCACAAATGCGCGTCGAATTGCTGGATGTCCAGCGCGGCCAAGGCTTCGCGGCTCTCTGATTTGGCCGATATCGGCAGTTGATGGTGCGCCAGGTGCGCCAACTTGCGGTCCAGCCGATCATGACAACCCGGCCCTAGCCATTGCGCCGCATCTTGGCCGTTACCGTCCTGGGGGCCGAGATACAGCTTGATTGCCAGTTCCAGGTGGTGCACGCCATCGCGGTCGCGCACCAGCATGTCCAGCTCGCCCAAGGTATGCCCGGCGCGGCGGATCGGCAGGTTGGCTGCCAACAACTCCACCCCCGGTGCATGTTGCACGGCGAACTGCCACAGGCGTTCATAGTAGAGGCCCAGGCGCCGGGTGCGGGACAGGCTCAGCCAGTGCTGCAAGGCGCTGCTGTCTTGGTCGAGGGTGCGCAACCAATGCTCAAGCCGATCGGGCGCCTGCACCCAGTCGCTGCCAGCCAATGGATGACGCTGCGGCCATGGCGTTTGCGCGAGCATCGGCGGGGCGAGCATCACCCACGCCAAGTCGCGCACTTCTGGGTGGCGCAGTTGACGGGGCAGGTTGTGCAGATCCGGGAACACAGTCATGGTCCGAGCATAGCCTTTTAACTGCACGGCAGGTGGCTGAGAACCGTTGTCATCACGGCTTCACGGCGACAAAGGGTTTTGCCTGGCGCGGCCTTTCGCCCATAATCGTTCTTTTTGGCCACACCCCATACCCCGCAGGAGCCCCATGGAGCAATTTCGCAATATCGGCATCATCGGTCGCCTGGGCAGTACCCAGGTGCTGGACACCGTCCGCCGGCTGAAAAAATTCCTGCTGGAACGCCACCTGCATGTGATCCTCGAAGACACCATCGCCGAAATCCTGCCGGGCCACGGCCTGCAAACCTCGTCGCGCAAGATGCTCGGCGAAGTGTGCGACATGGTGATTGTGGTCGGCGGCGACGGCAGCCTGCTCGGCGCAGCCCGGGCGTTGGCACGGCATAATGTGCCGGTGTTGGGGATCAACCGGGGCAGCCTGGGTTTCCTCACCGATATCCGCCCCGATGAACTGGAAGTCGAAGTGGCCAAGGTGCTCGACGGCCATTACCTGGTGGAAAACCGCTTCCTGCTGCAAGCCGAAGTGCGCCGCCACGGTGAAGCCATCGGCCAGGGCGATGCACTGAACGACGTGGTGCTGCACCCAGGCAAATCCACGCGGATGATCGAGTTCGAGCTGTATATCGACGGCCAGTTCGTGTGCAGCCAGAAGGCCGACGGCCTGATCGTCGCCACGCCGACCGGCTCCACGGCCTATGCGTTGTCAGCGGGTGGCCCGATCATGCATCCCAAGCTCGATGCCATTGTGATCGTGCCGATGTACCCCCATATGTTGTCCAGCCGGCCAATTGTGGTCGATGGCAACAGTGAGCTGAAAATCGTGGTGTCCAAAGACATGCAGATCTACCCGCAAGTCTCCTGCGACGGGCAGAACCATTTCACCTGCGCCCCCGGTGACACCATCACCGTGAGCAAAAAGGCACAGAAGTTGCGCTTGATCCACCCGCTGGATCACAACTACTACGAAGTGTGCCGCACCAAGTTGGGCTGGGGCAGCCGCTTGGGGGGTGGAGGCGACTGATGCTCGATCCCGCGCGTAGCTACGACCTGATTGGTGACGTGCACGGTTGCGCCCATACCCTTGAGCACTTGCTCGACCGGCTGGGCTACCAAAAGCAGGGCGGCACCTGGCGCCATCCCACGCGGATGGCGGTGTTCCTCGGCGATATCATCGACCGTGGCCCGCGTATCCGCGAGGCGCTGCATATCGTCCACGACATGGCCGAGGCCGGCCAGGCGCTGTGCATCATGGGCAACCACGAGTTCAACGCGCTGGGCTGGACCACACCGGCGCCGCCGGGCAGTGGCAAGCAGTTCGTGCGTGAGCACAACCCACGCCATGCGCGCTTGATCCACGAGACCCTGGCCCAGTTCGAGCACCACCCGGCTGACTGGCACGACTTCCTTGGCTGGTTCTACGACATGCCGCTGTTTGTCGACGCCGGACGCTTTCGCGTGGTGCATGCGTGCTGGGATGACGGCTTTATCGATCCGCTGCGCGCCACGTTCCCGGATGGCTGTATCGATCAGCACTTCCTGCAAGCCGCCGCCGTACCGGGCAGCTTTGCGTGCAATGCCTTCGACCGCTTACTGCGCGGCACCGACATGCGACTGCCCGATGGTCTGACGTTGACCGGTGGCGATGGCCTGACGCGCTCGTTCTTCCGTACCAAGTTCTGGGAAGATGACCCGAAAACCTACGGCGACATCGTGTTCCAGCCGGACGCACTGCCGGAGCCGGTGGCACGTACGCCGTTGTCGTCGACGGAGAAAAACTCCCTGCTGCGCTATGGCGTCGACGAGCCGTTGTTGTTCGTTGGCCATTACTGGCGCAGCGGCAAACCTACACCGATCCGCGACAACCTGGCCTGCCTGGACTACAGCGCCGTGCTGTACGGCAAGTTGGTGGCGTATCGACTGGACCAGGAAACCCAACTGGACCCGCGTAAATTTGTCTGGGTGGACGTTGAGCGCCCTGAGGTCATTGCATGAGTACCGTAGCTGTATTGCGCTTGCCCCTGAGCGTTGACCTGGGTGGTTTCGTCAAGTTGTTGCAACGCATGCAAGTGCCCCATCGCGTCAGCGAAGAGGGCGGAGAGCAGGTGCTGTGGGTGCCTGAAACCATCAGCGACGATGTGCGTGTGCTGTACCAGCGTTTCCCCGCCGGTGACCCGGACCAACAGCTGGATATTCCCGAGCAGGCGCCCGTTACCCGTCCAAGCTTCGTTCAACAATTGCGCATGAGCCCGGTCACGGCGCTGGTGTTGTTGGCGAGCATGGTTGTGGGCGCGGTGACCTTGCTCGGCGAAAACCTGCAAGCCATGGCCTGGCTGACCTTCCTGCCGTTCCGGGTGATGGGCGAGTACATCCAGTTCACGCCGCTGGCCGACAGCCTGGCCTCGGGGCAGTGGTGGCGGTTGGTCACGCCGATGCTGATCCACTTCGGCATCCTGCACCTGGCCATGAATGGCATGTGGTACTGGGAACTGGGCCGCCGTATCGAAGTGCGCCAGGGCAGTATCAATTTGCTGGGCTTGACCCTGTTGTTCAGCCTGGTCTCCAACTATGCGCAATACGCCTATGGCGGCCCCGGCCTGTTTGGTGGGTTGTCCGGCGTATTGTATGGCCTGCTCGGGCACTGCTGGATTTTCCAATTACTGTCGCCCAACCCGGCCTATCGCCTGCCCCGTGGAGTGCTGGCGATGATGCTGATATGGCTGGTGCTGTGCATGTCGGGGCTGGTCTCGATGATCGGCTTCGGCGAAATCGCCAACGCGGCCCATGTGGGCGGCTTGGTCATCGGTTGCCTGACGGGTTTGCTGGGTGGGCTGTACAGCCGCCGCAAAGCCTCTATTTGATAAGGAAGAGCCTTATGTCCTCTTTTGCTGAAATGATCGAAAACATCACCCCGGATATCTACGAGAGTCTCAAGCTCGCCGTGGAAATCGGCAAATGGTCCGATGGTCGCAAACTCACCGCCGAGCAGCGCGAACTGTCCCTGCAAGCGGTGATCGCCTGGGAAATCCAGAACCTGCCGGAAGACCAGCGCACCGGCTACATGGGCCCGCAGGAATGCGCGTCCAAGTCGGCACCGGTGCCGAACATCCTGTTCAAGTCGGATGCGATCCATTGATTGAAATTGGTCGCGGTGCAGTCAGCAAAATGTCGGCTCAACTCGGTGAGTCGACCGTTCAATACGCATTTCGTTTGGGTGATGCCGAGGTGCCGGTCAACCCGTTGATCGGTACTCATGTGCGCCTGGAATACCTCGGCGCCATCCATTGCAGCCATTGTGGCCGCAAGACCAAGACCAGTTTCAGCCAGGGCTATTGCTACCCGTGCATGACCAAGTTGGCCCAGTGCGATCTGTGCATCATGAGCCCCGAGCGTTGCCATTACGACGCCGGCACCTGCCGTGATCCGGGCTGGGGCGAAAAATTCTGCATGACCGACCACGTGGTCTATCTGGCCAATTCGTCGGGGATCAAGGTCGGCATCACCCGCGCCACTCAATTGCCAACCCGGTGGCTCGACCAGGGCGCCAGTCAGGCGCTGCCGATCATGCGGGTTGCGACTCGCCAGCAATCCGGTTTTGTCGAAGACCTGTTCCGCAGCCAAGTGGCCGACAAGACCAACTGGCGCGCGCTGCTCAAGGGCGATGCCGAGTCGGTGGACCTCAAGCAGGTACGCGATGAACTCTTTGCCTCCTGCGCCGAAGGCTTGCTTGGCTTGCAGGAACGCTTCGGCCTGCAGGCCATCCAACCGGTGACCGATATCGAGCCCATCGAAATCCGCTACCCGGTGGAGCAATATCCGGCCAAGATCGTCAGCTTCAACCTGGACAAGAACCCGATTGCCTAAGGCACGCTGATGGGGATCAAGGGCCAGTACCTGATCTTCGACACTGGCGTAATCAACATTCGTAAGTACACGGCCTACCAGCTCGCCGTGCATCAGTAGAAGGATGCCACCCATGCGCACCGAACAACCGAAGATGATTTACCTTAAGGACTATCAGGCGCCGGACTACCTGATCGACGAGACGCACCTGACCTTCGAGTTGTTCGAGGACCACAGTCTGGTCCACGCGCAGCTGGTGATGCGGCGCAACCCTGAGTGCGGCGCCGGCCTGCCGCCACTGGTGTTGGATGGTCAGCAACTGGAGCTGTTGACCGTCAACCTGGGCGACCGCGAGCTGACGGCTTCGGACTACCAACTGACCGACAGCCACCTGACCCTGCACCCGACCAGCGAAACCTTCACCGTCGACACCAGCGTGCGCATTCACCCGGAAACCAATACCGCCCTGGAAGGTTTGTACAAGTCCAGCGGCATGTTCTGCACCCAGTGCGAGGCCGAAGGTTTCCGCAAGATCACCTACTACCTCGACCGCCCGGATGTGATGAGCACGTTCACCACCACGGTGATCGCCGAGCAGCACAGCTACCCGGTGCTCTTGAGCAACGGCAACCCGATTGCCAGTGGCCCTGGCGAAGACGGCCGCCACTGGGCGACCTGGGAAGACCCGTTCAAGAAGCCTGCTTATCTGTTCGCCTTGGTCGCCGGTGATTTGTGGTGCGTGGAAGACAGTTTCACCACCATGACCCAGCGCGAAGTGGCACTGCGCATCTACGTCGAGCCGGAAAATATCGACAAGTGCCAGCACGCCATGACCAGCCTGAAGAAATCCATGCGCTGGGACGAAGAAACCTACGGCCGCGAGTACGACCTCGACATCTTCATGAT
>NZ_JBOICG010000537.1:0-5857 GCF_050739995.1 Pseudomonas sp.
GCCTACGACAGCGGCAAGGCACAATGGGTGACGCCGGCTTTGTACCGGGTCAGCCAGATTTTCCTCGCGGTGAATGACCCGCAAAGCGTCGACAGCGTGCGTCGCCAGGCCCAGGAGTTGAGTCGCAAGGCCCAGGCCGCGCCGGGCGAATTTGCTGCCTTGGCCACGCAATTTTCCCAAGACCCGGGCACCGCGCAACAGGGCGGTGATTCGGGGTTGCAACCCTTGCAGCAACTGGTACCTGAGGTGCGCGGTGCGGTGTCACGCCTCAAGGTGGGCGCCGTGTCGGACGCGGTGCAGAGTGCGGCGGGCTTCCATGTGCTCAAGCTCACCGCCCAGGAGCCGGCGCGCACCGCGTCCCTCGATGAGCTGCGCGAGCGCCTCACCCAAGCCTTGCGCGCCCAGCGTCAGGAGCAGATCGCCAAAGCCTACCTGGAAGGCATGCTCAATACCGCCACCTTGAGTATCGACGGCACCGAGTTGAACAAGGTGCTGGAGTAACCCGCGAAAGCACGCATTGGATGCATAGACCTACGAGACAGGGAGTCACCCATGGCATATCTGGAACCTTCCGGCCCCCAGGGGACCGCCACTTATCGTGTGCCGAGCGAACCGCGCAGTGCCTGGCTGGCCCTGGCCGATGAGATCGAACCGGAGGTGGCGCGCTACTTCCTGGTGAGTGCGCGTTGCGGCTGTTTCATGCAGGCGGCGCGTAGCTTGAATATCAAGGCGACGTTGCTGCGCAAGCGCCTGGCGCAGTTGGAGGAGCACTTACGGCATTCGCTGTTCACTTATCAGGGCAACGGCTTGGTGCTTAGCCGAGACGGCCTGCAACTGCAAGCGCAGTTGATCAGCCTGGCCCATGCGCAGCGCGTCCCGGTGGTGGAGCAGCCACTGATCCGCCTGGCGGTGGCCGAACCGATTCTGCATGACATCCTGGGTCGCGACCTGATCGCCTTGTTGCGTCGCAATGCCAGCGTGCGCCTGGAGATTGTTTCCATCGACAGTCCGCTGGCTCTGCAAGCGGTGAGTGCGGATGTGGTGGTGTGGCTGTCGGATGCCGACGGCCCCGCCCCCGGCCCGAGTTTTGCGACCGAAGCACCTCGACGGCTGGCGGTTTTGCAGTATTTGCCCCATATCGCCAAGCGGTATTCGCGGCTGACGACACGGCCGGACAGTGTGGAAGACTTGGATGACTACATGCTGGTGCAGTGGCAGCCGGATGGGCAGGTCGAGGCCTTGCAGCCCTGGAACCGGGTGGTTGAGGATCGGCGGGCGGCGGTGGTGCAGGTGCAGGCGTATTCGCTGATGTTGGAGATGATTCGGTGTGGGGCGTGCATTGGGTTGTTGCCCCATTACATGGGGAGTTTTGACCGGGGACTGGTGGGGCTGCCGGGGTTGGTGGTGGAGAGCATGCAGCGGCAGGTGTGGCTGGCGGTGAATGCACAGGCCCAGGATATTGAGGCCGTGCGGATGATTGTGGCGTTGATTGTGGGGACGTTTGAGGGGCGGCGGGAGTGGTTTGATTGAGTTGAGCACCTAGCGCTGCAGCACCCCTCGAAAAGTCGCACTCAAGGCCCGCAACGTCTCGCGCGATCGAGCGTCGTTGATCCGGCTATAGAGCACCACTTCACTCACCGGTAGGACGGGCAAGCCGTATTGTTCGCTGATGTCTACCGCGCCGTCCGGTGCTACGCGGTGGGCGAGGGCGGCCACCCCAAGGCCGGCGCTGACGGCCGCGCCCACGGCCATCACTCCGCCGCCGACAAACACTTCGGTCCAGTCGATGCGTGCTTCATCCAAGGCCCTGGTCGCCAAGTGGCGAACGCCGCAGGGCGCGGCCATGGTTGCCATGCGCAAGGGGGCGTCGGAGTTGTGTTGCCAAGTCGGCGCGGCAAACCAGCCAAAGCGCTCCACCGCCAAGACTTCGCCATCCTGGCGGTCACCTTCATTACGCACGATGACTGCGTCCAGTTCATTGCGGTCGAACGCAGCCACCAGGTCGCGAGAGGAGGCGATGCGCACTTCGAGGATCACCATCGGATCGTAGGCGGCGAGACGGCTGAGCCAGGTGGGCAAGTCTGGCCCGGCGACATGGTCGCTGATGCCGATCACCAACCGTCGAGACGCGTGGCTGCCCAAGTCACCGAGGGCGCGTTCGTGGGCGTTGAGCAGGGCGCGGGCGGCGACGATGAACCGTTCACCCTTGGGCGATAGCCGTACATGACGGGGAGTGCGCTCCAGCAGCCGATAACCCAGGCGTTCTTCCAACCGCTTGAGCTTGAGGCTGACAGCCGCCTGGGACGTGTCGAGGGCCTCGGCGGCACGGGTGAAACTGGCGAAATCCGCCACCCATACGAAGGCTTGTACGGTGTCGATATCCAGAGGTTTGGAGATGTCAGTCATATCAATTCATTATCACACATATATTCATTGATATCTTGTTGAAATTATCACTGCTGCGCAAGCTGGAACCTCATCTTGAACGGGAGTCTTTCTATGTTTGCCAAACAGTATTCACATCGCTTGCCCGCCGATTACGACATGGACGTGATCCGCCGGCGCGCCGCACAACTGGGGCCTTTGTGGGATCACACCGAGGGGTTGCTGTTCAAGGCGTTTGTCGCCCAGGAGCGCAGGCAAGCAGCAGGCAATGTTTATGCCTCAGTGTACTTGTGGTCCGACCCGATGCAGGCGGCCGACTTCTTGCTGGGCGAGCGCTTCCAGAAGGTGCTCGATAGCTTTGGTCGACCGCATATCGAGAGTTGGTTGCCGTTGGATTTGCAGCGTGGGCCCGCAGAGGGCGCGGTGAGTTTGTACCGAGAGGAGTGGCCACTGGCACCCGGAGCCGATCGGGTTGGGGTAGTGGCGGGCGAGAAGGTGATTAATCAGCAGTTGGCGGATAACCGCGATACGTTTGCGGTGTTCCTGGCGTTGGATGTACAAGCATGGCGCCTGGTGCGGATTACGTTGTCGGCCAAGGCATTGGACGCTGAGCACCCTGGCGCGGGTTATCAAGTGCTCTACCTGGCCCGTCCGGGTATTTGACGGCATATGGCATGTGCAACTTCATTAAGGCCTGACAAAACGGCATTCAGGTTAAGGCCGTACCTGTCGACGGAACCGGTTTCCTGTTTCATGTTCGTTGTAACATGTCGAGACTACTTTGCCTGTCTACGCTGACTGCGCAACGAAACAGAGTGATTTGTGATGCAGTCCACCCGTTTGACCTTGATTTGCCATGCCGTCACACCGCTGCAAAAACAGGGGCGGTTTCCCGATGACGAATCCGTCGCTGCGGATTGGCACGACGCAGCGCTGTCGCTGAGCGGACGCTACCCGAAAAAAACTCGCCTGCTGTGCGGGCCGGAGGCCAGAACCCGGCAGACTGCCGGCTTGTTCGGTGCTGATCCGCAGATCGAAGAAGCTTTGCGTGATGGCGATTTTGGCCGTTGGAAAGGGCAGGACATCGGCCAACTTGATAGTCAGCAGTTGCAGGATTGGATGGCCGACAGTACCTGCGCACCTCACGGCGGCGAGTCTGTTGTGCAGATTTGCACGCGAGTGGAGCGCTGGATGAAATCCCTCGAATCCCAACCCGGCCATGTGTTGGCCGTCACCCACCCGTTTGTGATCCGCGCTGCTCTGTTGTACGTCATGCGGTTTCCACTCTCAATGTTCTACTTGATCGACATCGAACCGCTGTCCAGCACCGAGTTGCGCTTCAACAACGTATGGCGCCTGCGCCTGGAAACTCACGCCTAGCCCCGCGAACATGGCAAAATCCACGCCCCGTACTGAGAGCCCTCCATGAAAACCATCCTGATCATCGGCATCGGCGCCGGTAACCCCGACTACATCACGATGCAGGCCGTGAAGGCGCTCAACCGCACCGACGTGTTTTTCCTGATGGACAAGGGCCAGAGCAAAGACAAGCTGATCGACCTGCGTCGTGAGATCTGCGAGACCTACATCACCGAGCCGGGTTACCGTTTTGCGGAGGCCGATTGTCCCGAGCGTGTGCGCGGCGACATCGACTACACCACTGCCGTGCAGGACCTCAACCGCGACAAGCAGGCGACTTTCGAGCGCATGATCGACGAGGAAATGGCCGACGGTGAAGTGGGCGCGTTCCTGGCGTGGGGCGACCCTGCGCTGTACGACAGCACCATTCGTATCCTGCAGGCGATTCTGGCCAGTGGCCGCTGTGAATTTGAATTCGAAGTGATCCCCGGCATTACCAGCGTGCAAGCCCTGGCCGCCCAGCACAAAGTGCCGCTGAACCGTATCGGGTGTTCCATCGAGATCACCACTGGACGGCGATTGGCGGGGGGGCAGGCGAGTGACGCCGATACGTTGGTGGTGATGCTCGACGCCGAAGACTCCTACCGCACCGTGGCCGATCAGGACCTGGATATCTACTGGGGCGCTTACTTGGGTACGCCGGATGAAATCCTGATCAGCGGAAAAGTGGCGGAGGTGGCCGAAGAGATCGAGCGGGTGCGCAAGGCTGCGCGCCTGGCGAATGGCTGGATCATGGACACCTATTTGCTGCGTAAACCGTGAGGTTGTCCATGTTCAAACTGTTTGCCCTGACGTTGGCATTGGTGGCCGGCGCTGCCCAGGCTGACTCCGCATTGCACACCGACTTGCCGCTGTCGTATCTGGAACAGACCCAGGGCGATGCGCGCAACCAGCCGCTGGTGATTTTCCTGCACGGGTTTGGTAGTAACGAGGAAGACCTGTTCGGCATCAAGGACGCGCTGCCGTCCACCTGGACCTACCTGTCGGCGCGTGCGCCGATGCCTGTGGACCCCAGTGGCTATCGCTGGTTTGCCAGGAAACCGGGAGACGGTGATTACGATGGCGAGACGGCTGACTTGCAACGCAGTGCCAAGCTGATCGAAGACTTTGTGGCCCAGGCCACGGCCAAATATCACACTCGAAGCGATCGAGTGTTCCTGGTGGGGTTCAGCCAGGGCGCGATCATGTCTTACGAGGTCGGCTTGCGAAAGCCCACGCTGGTGCGTGGGATTGCAGCATTGAGTGGCAGTGTGCTGCCGGTGCTCAAGGCAGAGCTCAAGCCCGATGCCTCATTGGATAAGCTGGCGATCTTTATCGGCCATGGCACGTTGGACCAGGCACTGCCGTACACCTCGGCGACGCGGGCGAATGAGGTGTTGCTGGGGCTGGGGTTGAAGCCGGAGTTTCACGGGTATATGGGCATGCCGCATACCGTGAGTGAGGCTGAGATACAGGACCTCAAAGTCTGGCTGGAAAAAAACCTCAAGTAGGACGCAATTGAACAGTGTGGGAGGGGGCTTGCCCCCGATGGCGATGGCACATTCAGCATCTCTGCTGGTTGATACTCCGCTATCGGGAGCAAGCCCCCTCCCACATTTGACCTGTTTCGGTCATGGGATGGCGTTACTTACCGCCAGTAATCTGCTTCACCAACTCCGCATGCCCCTTCACATCATCCGCCCGGGAAATCGCCTGGATCACCAGCAAATGACTGCCTGAACCGCCCAGGAAGGTGGAGTTCAAGGTCTTGCCGCCGCCTTGGGTGGCGGTGCTGTCCACTTGGCGCAGGCCAAGGCCCTTGAAGGTGAGTTTCTTCTCGTTCTGTTTCTTGAAGTCAGGCAGGGCGGCGCTCTGGTCCTTGACGAAGTCGGCCACTGCGCCGTCGAGGAACTGTGGATCGTTGTCCTTGATGGTTGCCCC
Source organism: Pseudomonas sp. (assembly GCF_050739995.1). Classification (GTDB taxonomy): domain Bacteria; phylum Pseudomonadota; class Gammaproteobacteria; order Pseudomonadales; family Pseudomonadaceae; genus Aquipseudomonas. Next base: position 5,725 of record NZ_JBOICG010000537.1, read on the forward strand.
ATCGTTGCGCACGGTTTCGGCGACGATCACCACACTTTTTGTGGTCGCGTTGGCGTAAAGCGTGCCCTGGGTATCAGCGGTGCCATCTTCCGCCTTGCCGGAAGGCAGCGCATCGGCGGTGTAGGCCTTGGGC
>NZ_JBOICG010000538.1:0-4373 GCF_050739995.1 Pseudomonas sp.
CGGACGGTGTGGTGGATTACCTGGGTCGTGTCGACCATCAGGTGAAGATCCGTGGCTTCCGCATCGAACTGGGCGAAATCGAAGCGCGCCTGCGCGAGCAGGACAGCGTCGGCGAAACCGTGGTGGTCGCCCAGGAAGGCCCGACCGGCAAACAGTTGGTGGCGTACGTCGTACCGGCAGACGCCAACCTGGCCAATCAAGCCGAGTTCCGTGATGCCTTGCGCCGCGCCCTGAAAGCCCGCCTGCCGGACTACATGGTGCCCGCGCATTTCATGTTCCTGGCACAGATGCCGCTGACCCCGAACGGCAAACTCGACCGCAAGGGCTTGCCCGAGCCGGATTCGAGCTTGTTGCAACAGCAGTACGTGGCCCCTGAAACCGAACTGGAGCAGCAGATCGCCGCGATCTGGGCCGAAGTACTGCGTCTGCCGCAAGTGGGCCTGGATGACAATTTCTTCGAAGTCGGCGGCCACTCCTTGCTGGCGATCCAGATCACCTCAAGGGTCCAGGCCGAACTGGGCCTGGAGGTGCCGCTGATGGAGCTGTTCCAGACCGAATCGCTGCGTACCTACGTGCAGGCCGCAGCCACCTTCCGCGCCGGCAGCGTGGAAGATTTTGATGACCTTCGTGACTTTTTGAGCGAACTAGAGGCGATTTGAACCATGCTTTCCAACCCTAATATCGACCTGGTGTCGCGCTTTCTCCGCTTGCCTCTGGAGCAGCGCCAGCAGTTCTACCAGCGCCTGCAAAGCCGTGGCATGAGTTTCGCTCAACTGCCGATTGCCCCCACACGCCACGATGCCGACGTATTGCCGCTGTCCTACGCCCAGGAACGCCAATGGTTTCTCTGGCAACTGGACCCAGAGAGTGCCACCTACCACATCCCCGGAGCCCTGCGTTTGCAGGGGCGCCTGGACCTGCCAGCGTTGCAACGCAGTTTCGACAGCCTGTTGGCCCATCACGAAAGCCTGTGTACCCAATTGGTCGAGGACGGGGAGCGCGTGCTGCAGGCGGTATTGCCGCAAGCACGGGTCGAGATCCAGCAGGTGCGCATTGAAGAAGCGCAACTGATGGCGGCCGTGGAGGCGGAAGTTGCGCGGCCGTTCGATCTGCATCAGGCCCCGCTGTTGCGCGTGACCCTGCTGCAATTGGCCGAAGACGATCACGTGCTGGTGATGGTGCAGCACCACATCGTCTCCGATGGTTGGTCAATGCAGGTGATGGTCGAAGAGCTGGTGCAACTCTACGCCGCCTACAGCCAGGGCCATGAACTGCAACTCCCAGCACTGCCGATCCAGTACGCCGATTACGCCCTGTGGCAACGCGGCTGGATGGAAGCGGGGGAGCGGGCACGCCAGCTGGATTACTGGCAGGCCCTGTTGGGCGGCGAGCAACCGGTGCTGGAGTTGCCGTTGGACCGCCCGCGCCCGGCCCAACAAAGCCATCGCGGTGCGAGCCTGCAAGTGCATCTGGAAGATGACCTGGTCGCGGGCCTCAAGCGTCTGGCGCAGCACGAGGGTGTGACGCCATTCATGCTGTTGCTGGCCTCGTTCCAGACCTTGCTCTATCGCTACAGCGGGCAGTCGGATATCCGCATCGGCGTGCCGATTGCCAACCGTAACCGTGTCGAGACCGAGCGGTTGATCGGTTTTTTCGTCAACACCCAAGTGCTCAAGGCCGATCTTGATGGGCAGATGACCTTTGCCGAGCTGTTGCAACAGACCAAGCGCCGCGCCCTGGAAGCCCAGGCCCACCAGGACCTGCCGTTCGAACAACTGGTCGTAGCGTTGCAGCCGGAACGCAGCCTGAGCCATAACCCGTTGTTCCAAGTGATGTTCAACCATCAGACCGATGCCCAAGGCAGCCGCGATGCTCAACAACTGCCGGGCCTGCGCGTGACGGAGCTTGACTGGGACAGCCACACCACTCACTTCGACCTGAGCCTGGACACCCATGAATCCGCCGAGGGCCTGTGGGCGGCGTTGACTTACGCCACCGATTTGTTCGACGCCGCAACCATGGAGCGTCTGGCCGGGCATTGGCAGAACCTGCTGGCGGGTATCGTCAGCGCGCCTCAATGCCGTCTCGCCGAACTGGCAATGTTGAGCGCGCCACAAACCCATGCGCTGTTGCAGGCGTGGAATGCCCCGGCGACGGTTGGCGAGCTCCAGGCGGTGCATCGTCTGTTCGAAGCCCAGGTCTTGAGGCAGCCTGAGCATCCGGCGTTGGTGTTGGACGATCAGGTCATCAGCTACGGCGAGTTGAACCGGCAGGCCAACCGCCTTGCGCATTACCTGATCGCCCAGGGCGTAGGTCCCGATGTGCTGGTGGGGATTGCGGTCGAGCGTTCGTTTGCCATGGTGGTCAGCTTGCTGGCGGTACTCAAGGCGGGCGGTGCCTATGTGCCGCTTGACCCGGAGTACCCTCGCGAGCGCCTGGTGCACATGCTCGACGACAGTGCTGTGCAATGGGTGTTGACCCAGTCCCATCTGCGGACGCGCTTGCCGTTGTCGGCGCAGCTGTCGACCTTGGACATCGATCTGGCTGACGCGCAACTGGTGTCCTTCAGCGACGAGAACCCATCTCTGGCGTTTGAACCGCAAAGCCTGGCCTATGTGATCTACACCTCTGGTTCCACGGGCAAACCCAAGGGTGTCGCCATCAACCATGCGGCCTTGAGCGAGTTCGCGGGTATCGCGGCGGATTATTCGTGTCTGGTTCCGGGTGACCGGGTGTTGCAGTTCGCAACCCTTAACTTCGACGGTTTCGTCGAGCAGTTGTACCCGGCGCTGACCCTGGGCGCCAGCGTGGTTTTACGTGGGCCGCAACTGTGGGACGGTGCTGAGTTGTACCGGCAGATCATCGCCCAGGGCATTACCCTGGCCGACTTGCCCACCGCCTACTGGAAGCTGTTCCTGCAGGATTGCCTGGCAGCAGGGCCACGCCCTTATGGGGCGTTGCGCCAGATCCATATCGGTGGCGAAGCCATGCCGCTGGATGGCCCGCAGCTGTGGCAGCGGGCGGGGTTGGGCCATGTGCGCCTGCTCAACACCTACGGGCCGACCGAAGCCACGGTGGTGTCCAGCGTGCTCGATTGCACCGACGTCAATGCCATGGTCGGTGTGACGGCCAGCCCGATTGGCCGAGCATTGCCCGGGCGCGGCTTGTATGTGCTGGACGGCGACCTGAACCTGCTCCCGAGTGGCGCCGTGGGCGAACTGTATATCGCCAGCGCCAGTGGCCTGGCCCGCGCCTATTTGCAGCGCCCGGGCCTGACCGCCGAACGTTTTGTCGCCGACCCGTTCAGTGCAACGGGCGAGCGCTTGTATCGCAGCGGCGACCTGGCGCGCTATCGCGCTGACGGTGTGGTCGAGTATGTCGGGCGCGTCGACCACCAAGTGAAAATCCGCGGTTTCCGCATTGAACTCGGTGAAATCGAAGCGCTGTTGCTGGCCCAGGACAGCGTGCGCGAGGCCCTGTTGTTGGCGGCCGACAGCCAACTGCTGGCCTATCTGGTGTCGGCACAGCCGCTGTCCGAAACCGAACGCGCAGCGGCCGGTGAGCAATTGATGGCGATCCTGCGTGAGCACCTGCCGGACTATATGGTGCCCGCGCACCTGATCTTCCTCGACCACATGCCCCTGAACCCCAACGGCAAGCTGGATCGCCAGGCGTTGCCCAAGCCGGATGCAAGCCAGGTGCAACAGGACTGGCAGTCACCGGTTACGCCATTGCAACAGCAAGTCGCGGACATCTGGACGGACATTCTCGGTGTCGAGCGGGTCGGTTTGAACCAGCATTTCTTTGAACTGGGCGGGCATTCGCTGCTGGCGATGCAGGTGGTGTCGCGGATTCGCCAGGCACTGGGCCTGGAAGTGCCGCTCAAGGCAGTCTTCGAACACCCGCGGCTGGAAGCCTTTGTGGCCGCGATGCAGACGCAGGATTCCACCGCGCCCAAGGCCCCGGCCTTGTTGCCGGCAGGGCGCGAGCAGCCGTTGCCGCTTTCGTACGCTCAAGAGCGCCAGTGGTTTCTCTGGCAGTTGGAACCCCACAGCGCCGCCTACCACATCCCCAGCGCACTGCGCTTGAACGGGCAGTTGGACCACGTCGCACTGCAACGCAGCTTCGACACGCTGCTGGCCCGTCACGAAAGCCTGCGCACTCATATCCGTCAGGAGCACGCCGGCGCGGTGCAGGTGATCGAGCCGGCTGCGGTGCTGCACATCACCCACGCCGATGTCGACGAAACCCAGCTCAAGGCGCGGGTAGAAGCGGAGATCGCGCAGCCCTTCGATTTGCAACAAGGCCCGTTATTGCGCGTCACCCTGTTGCGCCTGGCGGCGGACGAACATGTGCTGGTGCTGGTACAGCAC
>NZ_JBOICG010000539.1:0-34278 GCF_050739995.1 Pseudomonas sp.
ACCTTGGCCGAGCACTCTTCTGTGGTGAATGGCAAAACCAAGCCGCAACCCCAGGATTCCTGACCTTTCGCCCAGCAAATTAAGCCAGTCGCCACGCGGCGGTTGGCGTCTGGGTATTCAAACTCTATATATATGACGCTTGCAGCTAGGTCTGTGCCTTGGTTTTTTGCTAAGGTGTTCAGCAACCTATAAGACCATATCGCGAGGTGTCTGCTTGATTAGGGTGCTAGTAGTCGATGACCATGATCTCGTTCGTACAGGCATTACACGAATGCTGGCTGACATCGATGGCCTGCAAGTAGTCGGCCAGGCTGAGTCAGGGGAGGAATCCCTGATCAAGGCCCGGGAGTTGAAACCCGATGTGGTTTTGATGGACGTCAAGATGCCAGGGATCGGTGGTCTTGGTGCCACTACCAAATTGTTGCGCAGCCATCCGGACATCAAAGTCGTGGTGGTCACTGTGTGCGAGGAAGATCCCTTTCCAACGCGTCTGCTTCAAGCGGGCGCAGCGGGATACCTGACCAAGGGCGCAGGCCTGGCGGAGATGGTGCAGGCCATTCGTCTGGTGTTTGCCGGCCAACGGTACATCAGCCCGCAGATTGCCCAGCAGTTGGCGATCAAGTCATTTCAGCCCACCAGTGATTCGCCGTTTGACGCCCTGTCGGAGCGGGAAATCCAGATTGCCTTGATGATCGTCGGTTGCCAGAAGGTGCAAACGATCTCCGATAAGCTGTGCCTATCGCCGAAAACGGTCAACACCTACCGCTATCGCATCTTCGAGAAGTTGGCCATCAGCAGTGATGTTGAATTGACCTTGCTCGCGGTGCGCCACGGCATGGTGGACGCCAGCGCCTGACATGACCACACCGTTTGATCCGAGTGCCTTTCTCTCGACCTGCAGTGGCCGCCCCGGCGTATACCGCATGTTCGACAGCGAGGCACGGCTGCTGTATGTCGGCAAAGCCAAGAACCTGAAGAACCGCCTGGCGAGCTACTTTCGCAAGACCGGTCTTGCGCCGAAAACCGCTGCCTTGGTGGCGCGTATCGCCCAGGTCGAAACCACCATTACCGCCAATGAAACTGAAGCGCTGCTGCTTGAGCAGACGCTGATCAAGGAATGGCGGCCGCCCTATAACATCCTGCTGCGTGACGATAAATCCTACCCCTACGTGTTTTTATCTGATGGCAACTTCCCACGCCTGAGCATTCACCGTGGTGCGAAGAAGCAGAAGGGCAAGTATTTCGGCCCGTACCCCAGCGCCGGCGCTATCCGTGAAAGCCTGAGTTTGCTGCAAAAGACTTTTTTTGTGCGTCAGTGCGAAGACAGTTTTTACAAGAACCGTACGCGGCCGTGCCTGCAATACCAGATCAAGCGCTGCAAGGCGCCCTGCGTGGGTTTGGTCGAGCCGGCAGAGTACGCTGAGGATGTGCGACATTCCGTCATGTTCCTTGAAGGGCGCAGTAATGCGCTCACCGATGAGCTCTCGGTGTCCATGGAACAAGCCGCCAGCACCCTGGATTTCGAACGCGCCGCTGAGTTGCGTGACCAGATCTCCCTGCTGCGTCGTGTCCAGGACCAGCAAAGCATGGAGGGCGGTACCGGCGATGTTGATGTGATCGCCGCTTTCGTCAACCCGGGGGGGGCCTGTGTGCACCTGATCAGCGTGCGGGGCGGACGGGTGCTGGGCAGCAAGAATTTCTTTCCGCAGACCGGTATCGACGAAGACGTCGCCGAAGTCATGGCCGCGTTCCTGGGCCAGTACTACGTCAGCAGTCCAGAGCGCGACTTGCCGTCTGAGCTGATCGTCAACGTGGTACATGAAGACTTCCCCACGCTGATCGAAGCGATCCATGAACTGCGCGGTCGCGAGCTGGATATCAGTCACCGCGTACGCGGTACCCGTGCACGCTGGCAGCAATTGGCCGTGACCAATGCCGAACAGGCCTTGGGTGCGCGCCTGGCCAATCGACAGCACGTTGCCGCCCGTTTCGACGCCCTCGCCGAGGTTCTTGACCTGGACGAGCCACCGCAGCGACTGGAGTGCTATGACATCAGCCACTCCAGCGGCGAGGCCACGGTGGCCTCCTGTGTGGTGTTCGGACCGGAAGGGCCGATCAAATCCGATTACCGGCGCTACAACATCGAAGGCGTCACCGCAGGCGACGACTACGCCGCGATGCACCAAGCCCTCACGCGACGCTTCAGCAAGTTGAAGGACGGGGAGGGCAAGCTGCCCGATATCCTACTGGTGGACGGTGGCAAGGGGCAGTTGTCCATGGCCCGTGACGTGCTCAACGAGCTGGCGGTGCCCGACCTGATTCTGCTCGGCGTGGCCAAGGGCGCCACGCGAAAGGCCGGTTTCGAAACGTTGTACTTGAATGATGCCGCCCATGAGTTCACTTTGAAGGGCGATTCACCCGCACTGCACCTGATTCAGCAGATCCGCGACGAAGCCCACCGTTTTGCCATTACCGGTCACCGCGCCCGTCGCGGCAAAACCCGACGAACCTCAACCCTGGAAGGGGTGGCGGGGGTTGGTCCGACGCGGCGTCGCGACCTGCTTAAACATTTTGGTGGCTTGCAGGAGCTATCCCGTGCCAGCATTGACGAAATAGCCAAAGCACCCGGTATCAGTAAAAAGCTCGCTGAATTGATTTATGCCAATCTGCATAGCGAATAGAATGCCTTCTCACCTCGTAGCCAGTTGTGCCGATGAATATCCCTAATCTGATCACCGTTCTACGCGTCCTGCTTATCCCGATTTTCATTTTGCTGTTCTATTTGCCTTACGAATGGAGCTATGTGGCCTCCAGTTCGGTGTTTGCCTTCGCCGCCGCCACTGACTGGCTCGATGGCTATCTGGCCCGCCGCCTGGAACAGAGCACGCCGTTCGGCGCGTTCCTCGACCCTGTGGCAGACAAGCTGATGGTCGCTGTCGCCCTGGTCCTGCTGGTACAGGAACATGGCAACCTGTGGCTGACCTTGCCGGCCGCGGTGATCATCGGTCGCGAAATTGTGGTCTCGGCCTTGCGCGAATGGATGGCCGAAATCGGCGCCCGTGCCCATGTCGCCGTGTCGAACATGGGCAAATGGAAAACCGCTGCGCAAATGCTTGCCCTGGTGATTCTGCTGGCCAACCCGTCGGACTTTTCGTTCTGGGTGCTGATCGGTTACGCCTTGCTGCTGATTGCGGCCGGCCTGACGTTGTGGTCCATGCTCCAGTATTTGCGTGCAGCCTGGCCTCATCTGCGCACCACCGTTGAAAAGAAATAAAACTTTTTTGAATCAAGAGGTTGACGGACTCTGAGATTTCTATAGAATGCGCATCACCAAGCGGGAATAGCTCAGTTGGTAGAGCACGACCTTGCCAAGGTCGGGGTCGCGAGTTCGAGTATCGTTTCCCGCTCCAAGATTCAGAAAAAAGCCACTCAATGAGTGGCTTTTTTTTGTGCCTGAAATTTATGTTCCGTACTGGAAGCACAGGCTTCAGCACCTTCTATCATTCCGCTAGAAACTATGCGCTCGGCTGCTGTAATAGCCTGTCACTTATGATGATCGCCATTGCAGCGGCGGTGGCTGCGCATGCTATTCCTGCATGTATCAATGGTGACACAAAGTTGTACATTTAATTGACGCCATCATTTCGCCATCCTATCATCGCCGCCGATTAGTGGCTCGGTGCCATGATAGAGGGATCTTGAAATGTGGCGTTTGGAACGTCGGACCAGGCTAGCCCTGCTGTCCGCTTTTTTTTGCCTGAGCACAGGCGGATTGGCGCAAGCCGCTCCCCCGCAAAATGCCCCCGGCATCACCGATCTGATCCGCGACCGCCAGGACCGTCTGCTCGAAGAGCAGCAACGCCGCCTCGAAGAGCTCAAAGACCTGCCTGGGAAATCTGCAGCGCCCACAGCGCCGACCACGCCTGTTGACACCCGCTGCTTCCCGATCAAAACCATCGAACTCTCCGGCGCTGATGCCCTGTCCGAAGACGAGCGCGCCGAGCTGATCAAGCCCTACATCGGCCAATGCCTGGGTGTGCCGCAGCTCAATGAAGTGCTCAAGGTCATCACCGACCGCTATCTCGCCAAAGGACTGGTCACCAGCCGCGCCTACCTGCCGCAGCAGGATCTCTCCAGTGGCAATCTCAAGATCCAGGTAGTGGAAGGCAAGCTCGAAAGTTTAAAAGGCGCCGAGGGCAGTGGCATCACCGACCGCCAACTGGCAATGAGTTTTCCAGGCACACCGGGCGAGTTGCTCAACCTGCGGGAAATCGAGCAGATGGTGGACCAGTTAAACCGCCTGCCGTCGAACCAGGCGCAGATGGAACTGGCGCCGGGCAAAGCCGTGGGCGGCAGCGATGTGCTGGTCAAAAACACCCCGCAAAAACCTTGGCGTGTGGGCTTGTCACGGCATAACGGCGGCCAGCGCAGTACGGGTGAGCAGCAGTGGGGTGCGAACCTTGATTGGGATAACCCGCTGGGCCTGGCCGATCAATTGTCGCTGCGTGGTGGCCACGATGCAGTGAGCGATCACCAGAAGACCTCGCGCAACTCGGCGCTCAATTACAGCCTGCCGTTTGGATGGTGGAACCTTACTTACAGCTACAGCGAAAGCGAATATCGGTCCCAGGCCGAGGCGAACAATTTCAAATTCAAACAGACCGGGGATAGCCAGAATCATCAACTGCGCCTGGAGCGCGTGATTCACCGCGACGCCCTGAGCAAAACCTCCCTGAACACTGGTGTGGCTTACCTGCGCACCAACAATTTCATCGAAGACAGCAAGCTGGCCCTGAGCAGCAACCGCCTCAGCGAAGCCCAGTTCGGCATCAACCACGGTCGGCGCATCGGCAGTTCATTTCTCAACATTGACTTGGGCATGCAGGACGGCATCGGCGCCTTCGACGCCCAGTCCAATCGCCGCGCAGGCCCCGGCCAGCCGGATGCGCGCTACCGCAAATACACCGCCACGGTGAGCTACCTGTACCCGTTCAAACTGTGGGGCGAGTCGTTCAGCTTCAACAGTTTGATGACCGGCCAGCACAGTGAAGACGTGCTGTTCAGTCCGCAGCGCATGAGCCTCGGCGGGCAGTCGTCGATCCGTGGCTACAAGGATCAAATGCTCGCCGGCGACAGCGGCGGCTACTGGCGCAACGACCTGCGCTGGAGCCGCCCGGTGACCTGGGCCTGGCTGCAACCGGTGCTGTCCGAATACGGCACCAGCCTCGGCTACGACCAAGGCGTGATCAGTCGCGACCGCTACAACGGCGAGCAGCACGGGCGCATGAGCAGCAACGCGGTGGAGCTGTTTGCCCGTGGCAAAAACGTCGCCGCCAGCGTGACCTTTGCCCACTCTTTGGAACGACCGGCCGCCATCACGGAACGTGAAGCGCCGATCTATTTCCGCCTGGATTTTTTCCTTTAAATTTTTTACCGCCTTCGGGCATCGAGACATGACATGGACGTTCGCCAGTACGCCTTCCTCGCGCGCCAGCCTTCTGCTGCCGTAAAAAGCCGTTCCCATTTCCTGGGGCTGCCTAAACGTGGGTTGGCGTTGATCCTGGCCAATGCCATGTTCTGGCAACCGCTGCTGGCCCAGGCCGAAGGCATTGTGGTGAATGCGCCGGGCACCACGCTCGGCCAGGCGGGCAATGGCGTGCCGATCGTCAACATTGCCGCGCCGAATGCCAATGGGCTGTCGCACAACCAGTTTCATGATTACAACGTTGGCGCCAATGGGGTCATCCTCAACAACGCCACCAGCCGCACACAGTCCACGCAGCTTGGCGGCATCATCGTCGGTAACCCGAATTTCAACGGTACCGCCGCCAATATCATTCTCAACGAAGTCAACGGTGGCACCCCCAGCCAATTGCGTGGCTACACCGAGGTGGCGGGGCAGTCGGCTCACGTCATCGTCGCCAACCCGTATGGCATCAGCTGCAATGGCTGCGGTTTTATCAACACGCCTCAAGCCACGCTGACCACCGGTAAAGCGGTGGTCGAGAACGGTCAGATCAGTCGTTATCAAGTTGATAAGGGTAGCGTCGCCATCGAAGGTGCGGGCTTGAATGCCAGCAACGTCGACCAGTTCGAAATCATCACCCGCGCCACCACGATTAATGCGCAGATTCAGGCGAAAAAACTCACCATCGTCGCTGGGCGTAACGACGTGGATGCACGCACCCTGAATGCCACGGCACGGGCGGCAGATGGCAGTGCGGTGCCAGACTTGGCGATTGACTCGTCGGCGTTGGGCGGCATGTATGTGGGCGCGGTGAAGCTGGTCGGCACCGAAGCGGGCGTCGGCGTGAAGCTGTCTGGCGACATGGTAGCCGGTGGTGATATCCAGATCGATGCTGCGGGCAATGTGGTCATGGGCCAGACCTCGGCCGGTACGGCGGTGGCGGTCAAGGCTGCCAGCCTGGAAGCCAAGGGCGCGGTCTACGCCGGTACTGACCTGTCGGTGAAAACCCAAGGCGCGCTGACCAATCAGCAAACCCTGGCCGCCAAGGACAGCATCACGCTGGACGCCGCTGGGCGGTTGACCAATAACGGGATTATCGAGGCGGGCGTCAACGCCGATAACAGCCGTAATGCCCAGGGTGATGTGCGCTTAAAGGCACAAGCGATCGACAACACCGGCAAGACCGTCATTGCCAGTCGCGACCTCACCGTCAATGCCGGCGAGCTGGCCAACCAAGGCGGCACCTTGAGCGCGCAACGGGATGCCCAACTCACGGCAACACGCGTAGATAACCAAAATCAAGGCCGCATCCTCAGCGCGGGTAGCCTCGGGGTTACCGCCGACCAATTGCTGAACAGCCAAGGTGGCCTGGTCACCAGCACTGGCAACCTGACGGCGGGTATCGGGCAATTGATCAACCGCCAGGGCGAGTTGTCGAGCCAGGCGCAGGTGACGCTGCAACTGGCGGCGCTGGATAGCGTGGCGGGGCTGGTATCGGCCGGTCAGGCGTTGAGTCTCAACGCATCAGGCCTGATCAACAACCAGGGCGGTCGGATCGCGGCGGTCCAGGCCGTTCAGGTCAGCGCGGGCACCCTCGACAACAGCCAGAAGGGTTCGCTCACCAGCCAAGGCAGCCTGGGCCTGACCGCTGGTGCGGTGGACAACAGTGCCGCGGGCCAGATCACCAGCGCCCAACGTCTGACTGCCAATCTGCGCAGCCTCGATCAACACGACGGCGGCCGTTTTTACAGCAACACCGACTTGAGCCTGAACCTCAACCAGGGGCATCTGGATAACCGCAGCGGGCTAATCAACGCGACAGGGCAATTGACCCTCGACAACCTCAACAGCGTGGATAACCGCCAGGGCGAAATTTCCAGTGCGCGGGCGTTTACCGTTGCGGCACGCACTGTCGATAACACTGCTGGCAAGTTGCTCAGTGACCAAGGGCTGACCCTACGGATTGCCGAGACCCTGAATAACAGTGTGGGTCTGATTGCGGCCACCGGCTTGCAGGTCGATGTTGCCAGCCTGAACAACGCCGGTGGCCGTCTCTCCAGCCGCGCGAACCTGAACCTGAACCTCAATCGCGGGCATCTGGACAACCAGGGCGGCGTGATCAGTGCCCCCGGCCAATTGCTGCTGAGCAACCTCAATACCGTCGATAACCGCAACGGGGAAGTCTCCAGCGCTACCGGTTTCACGCTGCAAGCTGACAGCCTGGATAACCGCAGCGGCAAGGTCGTGAGTGAGCAAGCGCTGACCCTGGCCGTCGACGCCACGCTGGCCAACCACAGCGGTGAAATCCTGGGCCGTGATGTGCGGCTCACGGCGGGTTCGCTGGACAACGCCCAAGGTCGGGTGCAGGGCGACAGTCTGCTGAAGATCAACAGTGGCACCCTGAGCAACCGCAATGGCACCCTGGCAAGCGGGCAGGCTCTGGAACTGAGCAGCGCCGACCTGAACAATCAGGGCGGTCAGCTAAGCGCCGGAGGCACCCTGCAACTGCGCGCCGGGCAAGTGGATAACAGCGCGGGCGGGCGCATCAATGGCAAGACCCTCAGCGCCAACGTAACCGGCCTGGACCAGCACAACGACGGTCGGCTCTACAGTCAGGGCGACTTGAGCCTGGACCTCAATCGTGGCCATCTGAATAACCAGGGCGGGTTGATCAACGCACCGGGGTCGCTGCTGTTGAGTAACCTCAATAGCGTCGCCAACCAAGGCGGGGAAATCTCCAGCGCCCTGGGCTACAGCCTGCAAGCGGACAGCCTGGATAACACCCATGGCAAGGTCTTGAGCGAGCAAGCGCTGACACTGCGTATCGCCCATGCACTGGAAAACGCCAAGGGTCTGGTTTCGGCCACAAGCCTGGAGGCCCGGGCCGGTCGCTTCAGCAATCAGAGCGGCACGCTGAGTGCGCGCGATGGTTTGAACCTGAGCGTGGACGGCCTGCTGGACAATCGCAGCGGCAAGCTGGTGGCCAACGAACTTTCATTGACCGCTGGTGCACTGGACAACAGCAGCGGTCAGGCTCAAGGCGACCGCTCCCTGACCATTCGCAGCGGCGCCCTGATCAACCAGAACGGCACCCTGGCAGCGGGTAATACGTTCGCGCTCACTGCCGCGAATGTGGACAACACCGACGGCAAGCTCACCAGCAACGGTGCCTTGACCGCCGCAATCGCCGGGAACCTGCTCAATCAGGCCGGTGTGCTGGCTGCTACCGGCAATCTCAGCCTGAGCCTGGGCAGCCTCGACAACCAGCGCCAGGGACGAATCAGTAGCAAAGCCGACCTGACCCTGGCCGGCGGCGCCCTTGATAACCGCAACGGCAACCTCGGGGCGGTAGGCGTGTTGAAACTCAACGCGGCCACCCTGGATAACCGTCAGGGCAGCATATACACGAACAATCATCTCGACCTGTTGCTGGGCGGTGGCCTGAACAACCAGCAAGGGACCTTGCGCGGTGACGTCAAACTGGACCTCAAGGCCGGCCAGGTAGACAACAGCGACGGTGGGCGTATCAGCAGTGGCCAGTCGCTGAACGCCAGCGTGACCGGGTTGGACCAGCACAATGACGGCCGGCTGTTCGGCCAGGGTGATGTCAGCCTCGACCTCAATCGCGGCCACCTGGACAATCAGGGCGGTGCGATCACCGCGCCGGGCCAATTGCTGCTGAGCAACCTCAACAACGTCGCCAACCAAGGTGGCGAAATCTCCAGCAGCAAGGCGTTCATCCTGGCCGCCGAGACGCTGGATAACAGCAACGCCAAGGTCCTCAGTGAACAAGCACTGACCCTGCGCATCGCCCGCGCTCTGGATAACACCAAGGGCCTGGTGTCCGCCAAGGCGCTGGAACTGCGTGCCGGCAGCCTGAATAACCTGGGAGGCACACTCAGTGCCTCCGAAGGCGTAGTGTTGCAGGTCGATGATGCGCTGGATAACCGCAACGGTAAGCTGCTTGCGCGCACCGCCTCGGTCACTGTGGGTACCCTGGACAATCGCCAGGGCCTGCTCCAAGGTGATGCCACGCTGAACCTCAACAGCCTGGGCGCCGTGGATAACCGTCAGGGCACGTTGTTTGGTGCCCAAGCGTTCGACATCACCGCTGCGAGCCTGGATAACAGCGGCGGCAAGCTGACCAGTGATGGTCGGTTGACGGCACGTATTGCCGGGCAGTTGCTCAACCAGACCGGCCTGTTCACGGCTGTCGGCAACCTGCAACTGAGCGCCGCCAGCCTCGACAATAGCGCCAAGGGCAACCTCTACAGCCAGGCGGGCGTGAGCCTGGACCTGAACCACGGTCATCTGAACAACCAGGGCGGCTTGATCCATGCCCCGGGCGCGTTACTGCTGAACAACCTTGCCAGCGTGGATAACCAGGGCGGGGAAATCTCCAGCACCCAGGCGCTGACATTCACCGCCGACAGCCTGGATAACCGCGGCGGCAAGTTGCTCAGTGAGCAAGGGCTGGTGGTACGTATCGCCAAGGCCCTGGACAATACCAAGGGGCTGGTTTCTGCCACTGGGCTGGACCTGCGGGCCAATAGCCTGGTGAACGCCGACGGCGCGCTCAAAGTCCGCGATGGCCTGACGGCTCACGTCGACGCGACACTGGACAACCATCAGGGCGAAATCCTTGGCGCCAGCACCACTCTGAGCGGCGCGTCGCTGGATAACAGCCATGGCCTGGTCCAGGGCGACAAGCTGCTCACCCTCAATCATTCACAGGCGGTGTCCAACCGCAATGGCCGCCTGGTCACGGGCCAAGCCCTGAACCTGAGCGCCGCCAGCCTCGACAATACCCAGGGCAAACTCACCAGCGACGGCACGCTGAACGCCCTGATCAGCGGCCAACTGCTCAACCAGGCCGGATTGTTTGCCGCCAGCGCGCAACTGCAATTGACCGCCGCCAGCCTGGATAACCAGGCCAAGGGGCGTATCACCGGCAAGAGCGACCTGAACCTGACCGTCGGCCAATTCGACAACCGTGGCGGTAGCGTCACGGCGGTAGATCAGTTGCAGGCCAACGGCACGACCCTGGATAACCGCGACGGTGGCCTGCTCAACTCGGGCAAGGCCATGACCCTGGCGGTCGACGTGCTGGATAACCGCAGTGGCGAAGTCTCCAGCGTCACCGGCCTGACGCTCACCGGCAGTCAATTCGATAACAGCAACGGCGGGCGCCTGCTGGCCAATGGCGACATGCAACTGACCTTGCAGCGCCTGAACAACCAGCTCAAAGGCATCATCTCCGGGCAGCAATCGATCAACCTCAACACCGCGCAATTGGACAACAGCGGCCAGGGCAGCGTGTTCGCCAAGCGCGAGCTAGCCATGACCTTGAGTGATCAGTTGAACAACCAGCACGGCGCGCTACGCAGCGATGGCGGCCTGAACGTACACGCGGCCAGTCTCAACAATGACGGCGGGCGTATCAGCAGCGCCGCGCCGTGGGTATTGAGCACCGCCGGGGCGATCAGCAACCAGCAAGGCGAGCTGCTCAGTGCCGTTGCCTTGACCTTGAACAGTGCCAGCCTCGACAACCGTGGCGGGAAAATCATCGGTGACGGTGCGGTGCAGGTCATCACTGGCGACCTCAACAACCAGCAAAGCGGACGCCTCACCAGTGCCGATCGCCTTAACCTGGTGGCGGGGCAGGTGGACAACCGTGGAGACGGTCGCATCGCCAGTACCAAGACCCTCACGGCCAGCCTCGCCGGCCTCGACCAGCGAGGCGGCGGCCAGTTGTACAGCACCAGCGCCCTGACCCTGGACATGAACAAGGGCCATTTGAACAACGCTGGCGGCTTGATCAACGCGCCGGGCCCACTGGTGCTCAAGAACCTGTCGGACGTCGTCAACCAAGGCGGTGAGATTTCCAGCAAGCAAGCCTTCACCCTGGCGGCGCAAAGCCTGGATAACACCGGCGGCAAACTGCTGAGTGACCAGGCGCTGAGCCTCAAAATCGATCAGGCGTTGACCAACCTCAAAGGCCAGATTTCAGCGGCCGGGCTCACGGCCCAAGCGGCGAGCCTGGATAACGGCGATGGGGTGTTCAGCAGTTCGAAAGACCTTGCCCTGACCTTGGCCGGTGACCTGCTGAACGCCGACGGTGAAGTCTCCAGTGCCGGCGCCAGCGTGGTCAACGCCATGACCTTGAACAACCGCAATGGCCAGGTCATGGGCGACGTCAGTCTCGACCTGGCGATTCAGGGCGCACTGAATAACCAGGCTGGCACCGTGGGTGCCGGCCAGCGCTTGCAAGTGACGGCCGCGAGCCTGGACAACAGCCAGGCCGGCAGCCTGGTCAGCGATGGCAGCCTGACGGCGAAGGTCGCCGGTTTGCTGGACAACCAGGCCAAAGGCAGTGTGTTGGCCAAGGGGTTGATCGATATCCAGGCCGGGAGCCTGGATAACCGTGGAGGGCGCCTGTCCGGGCAAAACCTGCTGACCGTGCGCGGTGACAGCCTGGACAACCGCGCCGGCGTGATCCGGGCCAATCAGGACTTGAACCTGCACCTCGGCCAGTTGGACAACCGCGAGGGCGTGCTCAACAGCAAACAGGCCCTGGGCATTACGGGCCAGTCGCTGAACAACCAAGGCGGCTTGATCAGCGCCGTCGGGCGGGTGCGTTTGACACTGGATACCGTCAATAACGGTAAAGGTCGTATCGCCAGCCAAGCGGATATGGATGCGACTGTCGGTGTCTTGAAGCAACAAGGTGGCGAGCTGGTTGCCCAAGGCAACCTGAACCTCACCGGCACTGCCCTCGATAACCGCGATGGCGGTCTGGTCGCGGCCACAAAAGCGCTGAAACTCAAGGTCGGCAGCGTCGATAACCGCGCCGGTGAAATTTCCAGCCAGGTAGACGCCGAACTCAGTGGCCAGCAACTGGACAACAGCGGCGGCAAGCTGCTGGCCGGGACTGCCCTGCAGTTGGCCGTGGCCCAGGTGATCAACCAAGCCAAAGGGCTGGTGTTCGCCCAGGATGCGCGCCTTGTCGGCACTCGCCTGGACAACGCCCAAGGCACCTTTGCCGGTCAGCACTCGCTGGCGATTCAACTGTCGGCGGGACTGGACAACAGCCAAGGCAAGCTCAGCAGTGAAGGCACCTTGCAGCTGCTCGGCCAACGTCTCGACAACACCGCTGGCAGCCTTTCCAGCGCCGGCAAACTGGACATCACCAGCGCCAGTGAGCTGCTTAACCAGGGCGGCATCATCGAGACCGGCCAAACGCTCACCCTGACCAGCGCCAGCCTCGACAACAGCCAGCAGGGCCTGCTCAAAAGCCAGGGTGCCGCGACCCTGAACACGGGCTTGTTCAACAACATGCTGGGCGGCCGTGTGATCAGTGCCGACAGCCTCGACCTCAAGGCCACCCAGCTCAACAACGGTGGCCGCATCGCCAGTGCGGGCAGCCTGAACGCCAGCCTCACCGGCCTCACCCAGCAGGGCGGCGAGCTGTTCAGTAATACGCAACTGAACGTGGACTTGAACAACGGTGATGTGAACAACGCAGGTTTGATCAACGCGCCGATCCTGGTGCTGAAAAACCTTGGCAACGTCAACAACCAGGGCGGCGAGATCTCCAGCCAGAACGCCTTTACCCTGGCCGCCCGCAACCTCGATAACAGCAACGGCAAACTGATCAGCAACCAGGCGTTGACCCTGCGCGTCGACCAGGCCCTGACCAACCTCAAAGGTCGTATCAGCGGCGCCAGCCTCAACAGCCGCAGTGCAAGCCTGGACAACACCGACGGCTTGATCAGCAGCCGTGGCGGCCTGGAAGTCAGCGCCAGCGACTTGATCGATAACCAGCGCGGCACCTTGATCGGCGATGGCGCCTTGTTGCTGACCACCGCGAACCTGGACAACCGTGGCGGCGAGATCGCCGGCAAGGCCGAACTGACCGTCAACGCGAACCGCCTCGACAACCAGAAAGGTCAGTTGATCGGTACCGAGACCCTGCGCGTCAGCGGCGCCAGCCTGGATAACCGTGGCGGTTTGGTAGGCGCCACAAAAGCGCTGAAACTCGACGTGGGGGCCATCGACAACCGCGCCGGTGAACTGACCAGCAACGCTGACGTCAGCGTCACCGGCCAGCGCCTGGATAACAGCGACAGTGGTCAGGTATTCGCGGCGCACGGCCTGAACCTGACCGTCGAGCAACTGCTCAACCGCAACGGCGGCCAACTGAGTGGCCAGCGTCTCATGCTGGTGGGCACCGGCCTGGATAACACAGGCGGCAAGATCCTCAGTCAACAACCGTTGCAGCTGGAGTTGGCGGGTGACTTGGACAACAGCCAGGGTCTGCTGAGCAGCGAAGGCACCCTCGACATCAAGGCACGTAACTTCGATAACACCCAGGGCAGCCTCTCCAGCGCCCAGGGCATGAACCTCGATGTCGCTGGCCAGTTGAACAACCAGAAAGGTGAACTGGTCACCGACGGCGCCTTGGTGCTGAGCAGCGCCAGTTTGAGCAACCAGCAAGGCAGCATCAGCGGCAAGGGGGCAGTGGCAGTCAACACTGGCGAGCTGAATAACCAGGACGGGCGCCTCAATAGCGGCGACACCCTGAACCTGAGCGCTGGCCAGGTGAACAACGGCGGCAGTATAGGTAGCGCCAAGGCCCTCACCGCCAGCGTCACTGGCCTTGATCAGCAGGGCGGCAAGCTCTTCAGCAACAGCGATCTGAGCCTCGACCTGAACAGCGGGCAGTTGAACAACCAGGGTGGTTTGATCAACGCCACTGGCCCATTGGTCCTCAAGAACCTCACTGACGTCAGCAACCAGAATGGCGAAATCTCCAGCGCCCAAGCTTTTACCCTGGCCGCGCAAAGCCTGGACAACAGCAACGGCAAACTCCTGAGCAACCAGGGCCTGACCCTGCGTCTCAACCAGGCCCTGGCCAACGTCAAAGGCCTGATCGGTGCCGCCAGCCTCAACACGCACGTCGGCTCCGTGGACAACCGGGGCGGCACCCTGACCAGTCGCAGCGACCTGCAACTGACCAGTGACGGCTTGCTCAACAACCAGGACCAGGGCTTGATCAGCGCTGCCCAGGCGTTGACGGTGCACAGTGCCAACCTGAATAACCAGAACGGCAGCCTGCTCGGCACAGCAGGCGTCGCCCTCAGCGCCATGGCCCTGGACAACAGCGCCGCCGGCCTGATCAACAGCCAGGGCCGCCTCAGCCTGAGTGCCGCGAGCCTCAACACCGGCAACCGCGGTGAAGTCTCCGCCAAGGGCGCGATGGACCTGAGCCTGAGCGCGCTGACAGTGGCAGGCGGTCGCGTGGTGGGCGAAGACGGCGTCACCCTAGACTTGAACAACAGCGACCTGGACAACCGCAACGGCCTGATCCTGGCCAAAGGCCCGCTGACCCTCAACCGTCTGCGCACCTTCAACAACCAGAACGGCGAGCTTTCCAGCCAGCAAAACCTGTCCCTGAACAGCGGGACCCTGGACAACAGCGGCGGCAAGTTGATCAGCAGCCAAGTGCTGACGCTCAACGCTACCAACCTGATCAACCAGAACGGTCTGGTCTCCGGCTGGCAGGGCCTGAGCGTAGGCGGTGGCCGCCTCGATAACCGTAACAACGGCACCGTATCCAGTCGCAGTGGTGCGGTCGACGTACGCCTTTCCGGCGAGCTGCTCAATGGCGGTGCCGGTGCGCTGGTCAGCCAAGGCCGGTTGAACGTCAGTGCTGCCAGCCTCAACAACAGCGGCGGCATTCTTTCCAGTGGTGCGGGGCAAAGCCTCATCGTCACCGGCGTGCTGAACAACGCCAGCGGTGGCCTGATCGACAGTGGCGCCGACCTCGACGTACAAGCCGCAACCCTGGACAACCAGGCAGGTACCGTCAATGCGCAACAAGCCTTGGCCGTCACCGGCACCGACCTGCACAACCAAGGCGGCACGCTCGCCAGCAATGGTCGCTTGACCCTCAACCTGCTGGGCACCCTCGACAACACCCGCGGCAAATTGGCCAGCGCCGGCCCGCTGCTGTTACAGCGCGCGATGCAGGTCAACAACCAGGGCGGCCAGATGGCCAGCCAAAGCCTGCTGACCCTGCTAGCCGGTGGTATCGACAACCGTCAGGGCGGCACCATCGCCGCCAAGGATCGCGTGGCAATCACCAGCACCGGGGTCCTGCAAAACGACGTCGACGGCTTGATCTACAGCCAAGCTGGCGACCTGCAAGTGAAGGCTGTCGGCCTGAGTAACCGGGCGGGTGTGGTGCAGGGCCAAAGCGGCCTGAACCTGGACATCAGCGGCGACCTCGATAACGAAGGCGGCAAGCTTCTGGCACAAACCGGTGACGTGACCGCCAAGGCCACCACCTTGAATAACCAGGACGGCACACTGGCCAGTCTCAAAGGCCTGCTGGACGCCAACGTTGGCGACAGGCTGCTCAATGGTTATGGCCAGAGCAACAAAGGTGGCGTGATTCAAGGCCAGCGTTTGAACCTGGTGGCCGGCAGTGTCGATAACCAGCACGGCCGAATCGCTGCACAACCCGGCGATGCGGTGGTCAACGCCAATTATTTCGCGAACGCCTATGGCGGCTTGTATGCCAAGGACCTGTTGCGGGTCGGCGGCGTGTGGCTGGATAACAGCTCCGGGCAAGTGGCGGCGAACCGCATTGACCTGGGCCTCAGCGGCCAACTCAGCAACCGTTCGGGGATTATCGAAAGCGACACCGTCCTGAACGTGCGCGCCAACAGCCTGGATAACCAGGGCGGTCAATTGCGTGCCATGGACAACAGTGGCAAGACCGACTTCCAAGTGGGCGGCGTGTTTGATAACCGCAATGGCCGCCTGGAGGCGCGCAACAGCGACCTGACGGTGAATGCCGGTGGTTTCCAGAACCAGGGCGGCAGCCTGTTACACAGCGGCACCGGGACCTTTGATATCGCCACCGCGAACCTCACCAATGCCGGTGGCAACGTGGTGACTCAAGGTGGCCTGACGTTGGCGGCGGACAGCTGGACCAACAGCAGCGTGATCCAGGCCGGGCGTCTGACGGTGAACGTCAATAACCTCAACCAGACCGAAACGGGCCAACTCCTGGCCTCGACGCATCTGGAAGGCAACGGTGGCAACTGGGCGAATAACGGCTCGATCAACAGTGACGGCAGCATGGCGCTGCATTTGGCCGGTGGTTACAGCGGTAGCGGCCGGCTCAGCAGCGTAGGGGACATGAGCCTCACCAGCGCCAGCCTGGACTTGAACGAGGGGGCTCGTATTGCCGGGGGCGCAACCACTCGGATCAGCAGCGCCGTGGTGAACAACCGCGGGCGGGTGAGCGCCATCGGTGACCTGACGATCGACGCCACCACCTTGAACAACTACGGCTCTCTAGGCGGCTCGGAAAAGGTTCGCCTGAACGCCACCCACCTGCTGAATGACAAAGGGCTGCTCTTCAGCGGCAGCGACATGACCTTGCGGGTCAATGATTTCAGCAACCGCTTTGGCGACGTCTACAGCCTCGGTGGCCTGGACATCGCACGAGATGACGCGGGGAACCGTAGCGCCTTGATCGAGAACGTCTCCGGTACCATGGAAAGCGCCGGCAACATGCGCTTGCTCACGGACAACCTGAGCAACCGTCGGGACCAATTCAGCACCGAGAAAAAAGTGGTCTCGGGCAACATCAGTATCTTCTCCAACGACAACTGCAAAGGCAAAGGCTGCGAGCTGTACTTCAACGCGGTCGAGAAGTCCGAGGACGTGATCACCGGCAGCTCCGCCACCGCGTTCATCAATGCCGGTGGAGACCTGACGGTTGGCAGCCAGACGTTCAATAACCTGTACAGCTCGGTCTCCGCTGCGGGCAACATCCTGGTCAACACCGATGTGCTGAACAACACCGGTGCAGCCGGGGGTGAAGAGCGCCACATGACATCTGGCTTCTACACCCGTAATCGTGGCTTCTATAGCACCTTCATCAACCGTATGGGCCAGTTCAACGACACCAATAACCCAGCCTCGGCCAACTATCGCCCGGGTGAAATGACCCTCGACAAGGTCATGGCCGGGATCGGTAACTTCTTCAATACCAGCAGTTATGTCGTACCGACCTCGGGCAGTGTCATTGCCCAGGCAGTCATCCAGGCCGCCGGTTCGGTCACGGTCAATGCGACCCGTAAAATCGACAACAGCGTCATTCGTGCGTATGCCACGGACATTAAGATCCCGGCGCAAAACCACAACACCAACTCCGATGTATTCGCCTCTACCATCAAGCCGGTGATCACCTCGCAACTGCCACCCGACCTGGCCCAGCGTCAGGTCAACCCGGTGACATTGCCAGGCTTCAGCTTGCCCACCGGGCAAAACGGTTTGTTCCGCTTGAGCGGGCAGGGCGCCAGTGACGGCCAGGCCGCCCAAGGCACTGTCGGCCCTCAGAGCTGGACCCTGGGTGGGACCAGTGTCGGTCTGGCGCAACGCCAACAAAACCTGCCTGGCACCCAAGGGCGCCAGATCCAGTTGGAAGACGTCACGCAACTGTCCGCCAGTGCCCGCCAGGTTTCGGTGGCTGCGCGTGAGGCCAGTGGGATTGGTGCCAGCGCCACGGCGATCAACATTGCCGGCGTCGGCAATGCAGACACTGGCACCTGGCAAGCGGGGCATACCCGCGTGGGTGACATCACCCGTGTCGATGGGATCGGCATCCAGAACCCGGCAGGTGGTACCCAGCCCACGGTCGAAGTGTCGCGGCCGAACCTTGACCTACCCGGACTGACTCCCGCCGAGCGTGACGCACACATCGTGGTCACCGCGCCTACTGGCGCAGGCACTGCTCAGCCGGATCTGAAGGTGCCGAGCCTGACCACCGCGGACCGTGACGTCAAAGTCAACGCCAACCAGCCGCAGGCCACTCGTCCCGATTTGACCGTGCCAAACCTGGCCACGGCAGAGCGCGACGTCATCGCCACCGGCAGCCAGGCCGCGACACCTCGTCCTGACATCCAGCCCTTGGTGCTGACGCCAACACCCGGCGTTGTCAACCCGGCCCCTTCGGTTACCCAGCCGATTGCCGCTGTCGAACCGTCGACCCCGGTAGCGAGTCAGACCCTTCACCGCGTGCAAGGCGTGCCGACCAGCAGCGCCGTCTCGCAACCCCACAAGTACCTGATCGAAACCAACCCGGTACTCACCGAACTCAAGCAGTTCATGAGTTCGGACTACCTGCTGGCGGGTCTCGGTTACAACCCCGACGAAAGCGCCAAGCGCCTGGGCGACGGCCTGTATGAACAGCGCCTGATCCAGCAGGCCGTGGTCGAGCGCACCGGCCAGCGCTTCATCGACGGCCAGAACACCAACGAAAAGCTGTTCAAGTACCTGATGGACAATGCCCTGGCCAGCCGGCAACAGCTCAACCTGGCCGTGGGCGTCACCTTGACCTCGCAACAGGTCGCCGCGCTGACCCATGACATCGTCTGGCTGGAAGAGCATGAGGTGAATGGTGAGAAAGTCCTGGTGCCGGTGCTGTACCTGGCCCAGGCCGACAATCGCCTGGCACCGAACGGCGCGTTAATCGCCGGTAACGACCTGAACCTGATCGCGGGAGAAAACCTGCTCAACGCCGGCACCCTGCGCGCCACCAACAACCTGTCGGCGAAGGCCGGCAACGACCTGACCAACAGCGGCCTGATCGAAGCCGGCAACCGCCTGGACCTGCTGGCCGGCAACAACATCATCAACAAATCCAGCGGCATCATCCACGGTCGCGACGTCACCCTGACGGCCATCAAGGGCGACGTGATCAACGAACGCACCGTGACCACTATCGATAACAGCACCGGCAAGTCGTTGACCCGTGACTTCGCCGACAGTGCCGCGCGCATCGAAGCGGCCAACGACATGAGCCTCAAGGCCGGACGCGACGTCAGCAACATCGGCGGTGTGCTCAAAAGCGGACGAGACACCACCATCGCCGCCGGGCGTGACGTACACATCGACTCGGCGGAGCAGCGTACCAACATCGATGTGGGCAAGTTCCTGCGTTCGCAAACCACCACGCAAAACGGCTCCAGCGTCGAAGCCGGGCGTGACCTGAATGTGGCAGCCGGCCGCGACTTCACCGCCATCGCCAGCCTGATCGACGCCAAGCGCGACCTCTCCATCTCGGCCACCGAGAACCTGAGCGTGTCGTCGGCAGCCGATGAAGAGCACTCCACCAGCAAGACCCGCACCGTCAAACGCCAGGAAGACCACGTCAGCCAAGTGTCTTCAGTGCTCAACGCTGGCGGCGACGTCACCCTCAGCGCCGGCAAAGACCTGGCCATGATTGCCAGCCGCATCAGCGCCGGGGACGACGCTTACCTGGTGGCGGGGGATCGCCTTGGCTTGCTGGCGGCGGAAGACAGTGATTACTCGCTGTATGACATGAAGAAGAAGGGGAGTTGGGGCAAAACCAAAACCCAGCGCGATGAGGTGACACAGGTCACCAACATCGGGAGCGAGATCAAGACGGGTGGGGACCTCACGCTCAAGAGTGGCAGTGATCAGCTGTATCAAGCGGCCAAGCTCCAAAGTGGTGAGGACATCACGCTGGACAGTGGTGGGGGTATTACTTTTGAGGCGGTCAAGGATCTGCATCAAGAGAGCCATGAGAAATCCAACAACAACGCGTTCTGGGTCTCGGCCAAGGGCAAGGGCAACACTGACGAGACCGTGCGCCAGACCCAAATGGTGGCTGCGGGCAGTATCGCGATCAACGCGGTGAACGGCCTGAAGATTGATGTTACTCAGGTCAACCAGCAAACCGTCAGCCAATCCATCGACGCGATGGTCAAGGCTGATCCACAACTGGCCTGGCTCAAGGATGCCGAAAAACGCGGTGATGTGGACTGGCATCAGGTCAAGGAAATCCACGATAGCTTCAAATACAGCAACTCGGGGCTCGGGCCGGCGTCGCAGATCATTATTGCGATTGTGATGGCGGCGGTCGTTGGACCTATGGCAGCAGGACTGACCGGAGGGACGGTGACCGGCGCGGCCCTTGGTGCCGTTGCGTCTGGGGCGGCTACCAACGCCACCGTGAGCGTCATCAATAACCGGGGCAACCTGGGGGCGGTGCTGAAGGACGTTACTTCATCGGATGCGATGAAGGGGTACGTCATTTCCGGCGTTACAGCTGGTTTAACCGCTGCCTATTTTGATGGTTGGACCGGGACACATACGGATGCGGCCACTGGCAAAGTTGTCGGGCCGAAGTTATACACCGTGAACGGTGTGGGGCAGTTTGCCGCGAACCAAACGCTTCAAAATGGCACCTCTATGTTGCTGAGCAAAGCCCTCGGGCAAGGTGGTAGTGCCAGTGATGCGTTGAAAAGTGCTTTGTTCAATACCTTAGCTGCCGCTAGCTTTAACGCTGTGGGCGATTACACCAAAGGCGTAGTCGCCGATGGTTCTGTGCCAAAAATTGCCATTCATGCCATGGTCGGAGGACTGTTGGCAGAGGCGACAGGCGGTGATTTCAAAACGGGTGCATTAGCAGCCGGGGCTAACGAAGCTTTGGTCGCAGACCTTAACAAGCTGGTTAAGGGCGACGAACGCTTATTGACCATGAGTTCTCAAATTGTCGGCGTCTTGGCCGCCGCTGCTCAAAAGGATGTGGATGCGAGCAAACTGGAGAAAGGGAAGTGGATTGCGCAGAACTCAACGCAGTACAACTTTTTAGGCGATCACTCTGCACCTGAACGAGATAAAGCTCGGGAGAATTTTGAGAAGGACCGAGGGATAGACGCCGCTAAAAAACTTGTTTCCTTGGAGGGAGCTGATCAACGCAGCGACAATTTGCTGGCAGCCTATAAAAAAGATCCGGGATCTTTATCCAAGGACGATGTATCCGAGTTAACGGCCTACCTTCAGGTCTATACCTATGAGCAAGTGGCGTCAAAGGGCGAAGCAAAGGCACGTATAGATCTAGAGAACCTGCTGAAAAATGGGCCGACCCCCACCACCGATTTCTATTACGCAGGGACCACCGAGGTAAAAAATGCCTACGGTGACGCCGCTCGCGCCGAACTGGGTTGGCTAGAAAAGCTCTCTTGGACTCGCGACAAAAGCGCAAATGAACTGACTTACAAGGATGCCAAAGGTGTCTTACGAGAGAGTTACGAGCAGCAAGGTCTCGCGAATATCGGCAATCCTGCCATTTATGGACTTTCTGGTCCTTTAGGCGCTACTGTTCGAATTGCTGCTGCGGCCAATGGGGTGCTTCAAGCCGGTTACGGTGCAAACCAGGCTATCAACGGTGACGGATGGAATGCTGCGGGTAATATTCTATTCGGGACGTTAGCGATTGCTGGGCTGGGGATTCCTGGGGCTAAGCCTGGTGTTGCTGTTGGGGCAAAAGAAACCGCAACAATCTCAAGTGGAGCCGCAAGTGTTAATGCCCAAGCTGCTTTGAGGGCGAAGCTTTCAGGCCTACAGAAAGCACAAGAGACAGCGGCGGTTACAAAAATACTTCCGGATGGACGAATTCGTTATTACACGCAGGAAGTTCCTGCTCGAACTGAGGGGGCTACTCGTGGTGCTTCCTTTGCTACGGAGTACAATCCTACGACTGGCTCTACTAGACAGTGGATGGAAAGCTATGATCATTCAGGGAGCGTCATACGGGTTCACCCTAAAAGTATTAATGGGCAGCCAGTTAGTGCGCAACATTATCCTCCTACAGGTGCAGAATTGAAGAGTTGGGAATAATGTATTCACAAATCGATCTCGCTATAGATTTAGAAAAAGCACTAGTTAATGGTTTCGATGTATTTAGGATTTCTAAAGTGGCTTTTGAAATCTATCAAAATCATGGCTTAGAAATCACTGCTCCCATGGATCGAACACTCCTCACATTGATGGCAATGGAGGAAGGTGAGGAGTTTGAGTTGACTGAGTCTGAGCTTTTGGCTCTGATTGCAGAGATTAAAGCTATGTAGATGGTGCAAAAGGACTTGGAAAGGACTACGTTGATATTCTTTCTCCTGAAGCAACGCAACATATTTTGTACGGTGATAAGCCAGGCAGTGATGGGCATATGTGGCCGGGACAGGAGGGGAAGACCGTTTTTCCTAAAAGTTGGTCAGGAGATAAGATTGTTGACGCGGTCGGCGATATCACGACATCTACGAGCACTAAGTGGTACGCGCAAACTGGAATCGGTGGGGCTTATACAGCTAAAGGAGATACTGCTAAATGGGTTGCTTATGAAACTCGTGATGGCGTGCGAATGTGAGTTGTATATCAGTCGGCTACAGGAAAGATTGTTGCTGTATTTTCTGATGATGCTCCAATTCCACCTTGCAAGCCAGTTAGGTAGGATTTATGTTTGCAAATCGTATCGTTAAGTTTGGAAAAAATTTGAAGGTCGATTAAGTCCCGATCTTCTCCAAGGAGCCTTGGATTATGTCGCGTATAACGAAGAGAGCCTAGCCTTTGAGATTTTGTGCGATCATATTTGCGAATATGATATTTCAATAACGGACGAAGAATATAGAGAGGCTGTTCTGCTGGTTCTAGATATGGGGCTTGATTTAGATGAGGGGCCATTTAAGCACCTGCTGGGGTTGACTATGCAGACTAGGATATAAATATGTCTATCGTTCGGGAGGGGGGTGTTGTCACTGGTGAATATTCAGGCTGGAAAATTTTTGTTGCTGATGATCGTGATGGCGACACTGGTGGGTATTATATTTACTTGAAGAAAAGTGATGCTGAGGGGGTTGACTACTGGTTCGAGCATGAGGCAGGGCTTCGAGCCCAGTTAGTTGATTTTGAAGTGGAATGGATGTATTAGTAGATTAAACCAGAGTAATTTTTAATTTGCCTTTGGTGCAAAAGGGGCTGCGTCCAAGAATGCGAATGCAACAAGCATGCTTACGGATTCGGAAGCCGCTGCGCTGATCGAGAGAAATGTAATAGAAGGAACGACTAAGGGAGCTGTACCAAAAGTGCTGGCAGAGGGAGAGGTAGGAGGACAGACCTTCCAAGATGTAAATCAAACTTCTCGTCCGCTTAATGAGGCGGACCCAAAAATACCTTCTTTGATCACGGATAGGATTGCAGATAAAGCTGCTACGAATCCTGGCAAGCTTTATCCAAACGGAAATATGAAAGATGCCCACGCTGAAATCGGTGTGATT
Source organism: Pseudomonas sp. (assembly GCF_050739995.1). Lineage (GTDB taxonomy): Bacteria > Pseudomonadota > Gammaproteobacteria > Pseudomonadales > Pseudomonadaceae > Aquipseudomonas. Next base: position 23,626 of record NZ_JBOICG010000539.1, read on the forward strand.
CAGCAAGCATATAGCTCTGGCAAAACCGCTGGAGCGGACATGTCTATGACAGTCGCAGGAAAGGATGTATGCGGATTCTGCAAAGGTGACATAGCCGCTGCCGCAGAAAGGGCTGAGTTGAAATCTTTAACCGTAAGAGCTATAGATGATAAGACAGGACTTCCGAAAAGTTATTACTGGGAGTCAGGCATGAAGTCTATTAAGGAGAAAAAATAGATGATAATCGGAGGGTATAAACTTAGTCCTGGTCTCGGTAGATTACAAATCCCTCTTGTTCATCAACCGTCTATGGAAGATGTTGAGTCCATTATATGTGAATATAGTAAGTTCGATGGCGTTGTTTCGTTGTCTATTACCCCCGAGCCTGAATCGGGTCCTTACGAAATCATTCTTTATGCTGATTCGGGAAGTTATCTTTTGATGTTGAATCAATGCTTGGATGATGGTGAACACGTTGTGCGTACTCTTAATAATGCCTCGGCTGGAACAGAATTGATTGAGGTTCTGGGTGATTATTATCAGGCGAGTTTGATTACAAGAGATATAGGGGTCGTTATTTCTTGTTTTCAGGAGTTCTTGAATTTTGGTAATGTGAGCTCGTCAGTGTTGAGTTTTTAGTGTAAAAAAATTTCTAGTGGAATAAGGAAGCGGCTGGGGAACGGGGACGGGTTTATTTAGGTTTAAGTGGAATGTGAAAAAGTCCTGGTGCTGGTTGACAATCGCCTGAATCTGCTGGCCGACAACAACATTATCAACAAATCCATCGGCACCATCCACGGTGGTGACGTCACACTGACGGCCAATTGGAGTACCATCTAGTCAGCTAAAATTATTCAATTATTCAATTAGTTGATTGGGGAAGTTGGATGGGGTGGGGGATGGTTTTTGGAGGCTTCTAGGGTTGATGATATGAAAGGCGTTCTGGTTGAGTATCTTTCAAATGATAAGATTGAAGAGGGTGAACGCTATTTTGAGAGTGTCTCGAATTTGTTTTCTGAATTTATCCGTTTTGAATGTTTGGGGGATATTTGTTTTTATCGGCGTGAAATCGCCAAAGCAATAGAATACTACGAGTCCGCTACACGTCTGGCGCCAGATCGAGCGATTGTGAGATATATTTATCTCGCCGGAGTGAAAAATGAGAGTATGGATATGTCTATCGTTCGGAAGGGTATTGTTGTCACTGGCGAATATTCTGGCTGGGAAATTGTTGTTGCGGACGACCGTGATGGCGACACTGGCGGGTATTATCTTTACTTGAAGAAAAGTTATGTTGAAGGGTTTGACTACTGGTTCGAGCATGAGGCAGGGCTTCAGGCTCAGCTAGCTGATTTTGAGGTGGAGTGGATAGTTTAATAAGTTAATTTGCATGGCTGTTATTTTGCCGTCCGGGAAAAAGGGGACAGATTTATTTGATTTTATATGAACGGTGGAAAAGTATCGGTGCTGATACTAGGAGGTGAAATGGATTTTTTACAGTCTTATCAGAATGGATGTGTTGATTTTTTTTTTTTTTTTGCTCCAAATAAATCGGTCCACTTTTTTCTTAGATTTGAACCTTTAACTGGATATTTTGGTGTTATGCGAAGTGGGAAAATAAATACCTTCTTCAGGCCTGACGGTGACGCCGCTGCGCGGTTAAAGTGTTTTAAGGATCAATTATGATCGATAAAAATTTTTGTGAAGTATCTTCAAATATATTAACTCGGCTTGGTTTTGGTAATGAAACGATCGCGTCTTTAATTCAGAAGTGGAAATTTTTTATCGAAGAGTGCGAGAGTGGGTACGCTTGGGATTATTCCGAGTATCGTATTGAGATTAGAGTGAGGTGGTTGCTGCAGAATTTGCTGAATAGCCCAGAAGTTTGTAAGTTTCCTGAGTTTAAATGCTTTTTTGATGAACTATTTTCCCTTGATGAGAGATTTAGATTGTTATTGCAGTCGGGGAGGGCTGTGGTTGAGGGGGATAATTGGTGGGATAGAGGGGTGTTGGCCCGTGCTGGAGAAGAATATTGTCACTATATGGAGGGGGCTCACGGGATCTTAGTGGAAAATTCGGATAGTTAAGATGTGGCAAGAAAGGAAAAAGTTGGCGGATGTATTTGATTTGAGATAAACGGTGAAAAAAGTTGGGGCCAGTGTTGATGCTGGGAAGTGAGATGGATTGATTTTTTATGATTTTATCAAAATGGATGTGTTGATTTTTTCTCGAAATAAATCTGTCCCCTTTTCTTGAAATTAAAGCCATGTATTTGGTGCCAGAGAGTTGATGGAAATAAAGGCGGGACAGACAAGGAGTTGTTGATTTACTGGATGGAGGGGGGAGGATTTAATTTTTAATCGAAGATAAATCTGTAAAATTTTTCTCAGGTTAGGAGCGCTTTAGGAATGAGTGGGAAGGAAATGGATAAGTCTGCATTTGATCGAGTTTCGCTGGTGTCGGCGTTGGAGAACCTTGTGGTTTTTATCATGTGCGGATTTTTATTGATTGTTGGTGGAAGCTTCGCAATAGATTTGAGTAAGAGTCTGCCTGACTGGTATTCATCTTTGGTACAGGAACCGGTTTCAATTGCCTACTTTTTTATCCTGAGTTTGCTAGGTCTTGTACTGACCGGTTTGGTGACATTGGGTGGCAGTAGGGATTGCAGCGGTAAGTGGTGGTTTGAGTATCTGATACTTGCTATCGGGCGAGCCGGGATCAGTTGTGGATTTATCGCCAGCGGAATGCTGTTAGGCGTTGGAGCTGGGCTCTTCGTGATCACCCGTGGTTCGGCTGGAAGTGAATTGTCGAATAATGCGACGCAGTTCATGAAGTTGGGGGTGTTTTGTTTGTCAATAGCCTATGCGATCACTGTGTTGATGCTCAATCTTATCAATCAACGCAAGGATCATAATTTCAAGGTGGATGCCTTGGGCTTTTTCTATCTTTTAGCGTTGACAGCTGGCTGGTTTTATTTAGATGGAGACGTCGATTGGAAGGGCGTTGGGTGCTGTCTAGCATTACTGATCTTCTATTGTTTTGTTGGTCGCGTCTGGCTGAGAGAACATGCGGCTGAAAGGCCAGTTGAGCGCAATGCCTGAAGCGAGAGTTGGACAGCGCTTGAGCGAGTCAGCTAGGGGGCGTTTGACCCGGTAATTAGCTATTCTGGCAAAGGGGAAATGGGGTTAAATCAGGATTTATTATTTGATTTTTTAATTGAGATCTGATTCCGTTTTTTCTCATGGTATGGAAGCAACAAGGCAGGGGATATGAGAATTTGATTTTTGGTGCTTTGGTAAATAACAGCTTAAAAGTAATTATGGTGGCTCAGTGAATAAGGCTGGAAGATGAGTGAAAAAATAAAACTTTCGAAGCCTAAGCAACTGCTTGATCTCGACCAGTTATTACCTGGTGGGGGTGAAAACAGGTTTGAGCTTTTTTATTCGGGAACAACTTTAGATTTGGATGTTTTTTATGACGCTGAAGACCTTAGTCTTGGTGAAGTAAAAAAGAGTATCCGCTTCCTAGGAGTGACGTATTTTTTTAAACAGCCATTTCCTGGGTATAGTTTCTTTAGCTTTAAAGAAGATAGTGATATTTCAACTCTTGGGTCTCTGGTTGAATATGGGTACTCAGGCATGATAGTAATGCGGCAGGGAGAGGAGCTTTCAAGTGAAGACAAACATTACAGGCTTTTTTTGCATTCTGTTGGAGCTGCGTTATATGTAATTGCAGCGTCAGTAGATATTTGAGTTTTTGAGATGATTAGATTGTGAAAAAGGAAGGGTATATTTAATTTTAGGTTAATGGTGAAAAAGCCCTGATGCCTTTGCTGTACCTGTCCCAGGCCGACAATCACCCGACGCACCACCAACAACCTACCGTTCCCAAGTCAAATCACCATGAAAGTCCCTTCTTTAATCAACGAATGAATTTGACATACACAAGCTCGGAATCATCCTCATCCAGGTTTTCAATCCTCCCACTTGGCACAAACCCCGCCTTGGCAAGCATCGCCTGCGAAGCCATGTTGGATTCATTGGTCGAAGCAAACAGCTTGGTTGTTTTACACGCCGCTTTGGCCGCTGCCAGCAGACGCAGCGCGATGCCCTGACGCTGGTGTTCCGCTGATACCACTACCAACGTCACAAAGCCGTGATTGAAAAAGTCATGGGTGAGGACCAGGTAGCCCGCGCACTGTCCCGCTTCTGTGGCTACCAGGCACTGCTGGCGAATCACGGCGTCATTGATGAAGACGCGACGACTGGGGTGGGCCGTTGCGTAGCTGTCGAGTTCGATCAGTGCATGCACATCGTCGGGTGTGGCCTGGCGGATGAGTCCGTTCGTGTTCATTGGGTGGCTCTGTCTTTGGTCATCTGAGGCATTCCCAGCACTCGATTCAATTTGGCATCAGTCTAAGGCATAGCGATTTCTACGAAACCCGGGGCGATTCTCATCGAGCTACGGTTTTTAACAACTCTTCACTTTTAGCGTGTGGATGTCCCAAAAAACAAAGTGCTAATTTGCGCATTTTTCGGGGCGATGGAACGGTGTGAACATGCTGAAGGAAGTGGCCGTAAAACGGCCGTGCTCATTTATTTTCATCATGGCTTTTATTGCGTTGGCGGTACTGCAATACAAACCCGCGGTACTCAATTACACCACGCGCTTTGTCGACTTTGCCCAGTACATGCTCCAGCATGGGGTGACGCTGTTTCCCATCGCTGATGACCTGCAGCCTTATCCCGATTATACGGTGATGAATACAATCATCGTTTATCTGGTGTCCCTGCCATTTGGCCGTATTTCCATCCTCTCGATGGGTTTCCCTTTTTGCGTTGCCGCCGCCTTGATGCTGGTGTTCATCTATAAGCTAGGTGCGTTGCATGACAAAAAATGGGGCGCCTATGGCGTCGTATTCGCGTTGTTCACCTGGTCATTCCTGGACGGCGTAAATTCCCTGGCGCTGGATGTCTACCCGGCGCTGTTTACGGTGATGTGCTTTTATCTGGCCTATGCGGGAGAAGTGCACAAGCAACGTTTCCGCTTGCTGCTTGTATTGGCAGGGCTCGCCCTCGGTTTTGCATTTCGTGGACCGATTGGCCTGATTGGCCCCGCCAGTGTCGTTGCCTCTTACTATCTGTTGAGTCGGCAGTGGCGCATGTTGGTGGTGTTCAGCTTGCTGGCGGGGCTGGTCCTGGCTACCGATGTTGCCGTGCTGGCGTGGGCTGCCTACTTGCAGGGTGGCGAGGCTTTTCTACACGAGGTATTGGTGATGCAAGGGCTGGGGCGGTTTGGCAGTGACCATGCACCCCGGTATTACTTTTACTTCTCGGCAGGTTTGCTGACCTATGGTGTAACGGCTTTCATTGCGGTGAGCGTTATCCTCAGGAAGGGCAAGCACTTCTTTGAGAGTACGCCTCATCCGGCCACGAGCATGCTCCTGTATCTCACTGGATGGCTCGTTGTCGTGATCGTACTGTTCACGATCCCGAGTTCGAAGAAGGCGCGTTACATACTTTCAATCACGCCAGCTATTTCGTTGTTGGCGGCCTACATTTTCGTGGATCGCAGCCAACTCTTCGCCAGAACCAGAGAAAGGTTGCTGAAGTTTTGCTTGAACCTGCCCGTTGTAGGCTTGGGGATGCTGCTGTTTGCCTTTGTTCATGGTCTTTATGCCGAGACGCCACTTCAGCCGAATTATCTAGGTGTGTTCACCGGCTTGATGGCTTTGGTTGCGATACGGCCTTGGATGGAGTCACGTCTCTGCACGCACCGACATCGTGAGTTCACGATCTGTGTTTTTGGGGCTATCGCCTTCCTGACCCTGGATATGTTTTTCTTCAACCCGATTACTTACCACCTGGAGCTGGCCGCCGAGCCCACACCCAAGTTCCTGCCTTATTGGTTCTGGTGAGGCGTTACTCCATGTCGATATCAGGCATCGAGGCGCCGTTATGAGGCTATTTTCGCGGCTTCCATGCCGCGTACTGTGACCTGTCATTAGGAAATGATGATCGCCTGACCCATGAGTCAGTACGTCTCAATGCCGATCACAGAGAACAAGAAAAACAATGAATAGCCTGAGTTCAAAGGATTCGAACAGCCAGTTGGCGCAGGGCTTCAAGCCGCGTCATGTGACCATGCTCTCCATCGCCGGCATTATCGGTGCGGGGTTGTTTGTCGGTTCGGGGCATGCGATTGCAGCGGCGGGGCCTGCGGTGATGCTGGCCTACCTGTTTTCCGGGCTGCTGGTAGTGCTGGTCATGCGCATGCTGGGGGAGATGGCGGTGGCCAATCCGGACACCGGGTCGTTTTCAACCTACGCCGACCAGGCCATCGGGCGCTGGGCCGGGTTCACCATCGGTTGGTTGTATTGGTGGTTCTGGGTGTTGGTGATTCCCATCGAGGCCCTGGCCGCCGGGCATATCCTGAACCAGTGGTTCCCACAGATCGACGCTTGGCTGTATGCCTTGCTGTCGATCTTTTTGTTGGTGGTCACCAATTTGTTCAGTGTCTCCAAGTACGGAGAATTCGAGTTCTGGTTCGCCATGGCCAAGGTCGTCGCGATCATCGGTTTTATCGGCGTGGGGTTCGCCGTGTTGATGGGGTGGATTCCCGAGCGCGAGGCCAGCGGGTTGAGCACGCTGATGGCGCAGCACGGCGGTTTTGCACCGAATGGTTTGTCGGCGGTGGTCGGCGCCTTCATCACCATCATGTTCAGTTTTATCGGCACGGAAGCGGTCACCATCGCGGCGGCCGAATCCAGCAACCCGGCACAGAACATCGCCCGGGCCACGCGTTCGGTGATGTGGCGTATCGGTGTGTTCTACCTGTTGTCGATCTTCGTGGTCATTTCCGTGGTGCCGTGGAATGACCCGTTGCTGGCGTCGGTCGGCTCCTATCAGCGAGCCCTGGAGTTGATGAACATCCCCCATGCCAAGCTGATGGTGGATATGGTGGTGTTGATCGCCGTGGCCAGTTGCATGAACTCGTCGATCTACATTGCGTCGCGCATGCTGTTTTCCCTGGGCAAGCGCGGCGATGCGCCTGCCCTGATGAAAAAGACTTCGACGGCCAGTGTGCCCAGGGCGGCGGTGATCGCCAGTACGATCCTGGGGGCAGGGGTGACCTTGTTCAGCTACTTCATGCCGGCCGGGCTGTTCCAGTTTCTGCTCGCCAGTTCAGGCGCGATTGCGTTGTTGGTGTACCTGGTTATCGCCGTCTCACAGCTGCGCATGCGCAAGGTGCTGCGCCGCCGTAATGTCACGCTGACGTTTGAGATGTGGCTGTTCCCTTGGCTGACTTGGCTGGTCATCGCGTTTATCTGCGCCGCGCTGGCGACGATGATGGCGACCCCCGAACATCGTTTCGAAGTGTCGTCGACCATTGGCTTGGCCCTGATGGTTGCCTTGGTCGGGTTGATCACGGCCAAGCACCCCGAGCCGACGCGAGTGCCTGCTCCCTCACGGCCCTGAATGCCCGACCGGCATTGTGTCAGCCCTGGGGCTGCACAAAATCTTCCTCGAAGTGTTCGTGCTCGCCGCGTGTTTCACCCTGGCGGCGTAGCACTTCCATTTGGCGCAGTTCCACGCGGCGGATTTTGCCGGAAATGGTCTTGGGCAGTTCGCTGACGAACTCGATCCGCCGCACCCGTTTATAGGGCGCCAATTGCTCACGGGCGAAGGCCAGGATGTGCCGGGCCAGTTCGGCGTCGCCGGCGGCATCATGGGCCAGGATCAGGAACGCCTTGGGGACGGCCAGGCGCAAAGGGTCGGGGCTCGGTACCACGGCGACTTCCATTACCGCTGGGTGTTCGATCAATGCGCTTTCCAACTCGAACGGGCTGATGCGGTAGTCGGAGGCTTTGAACACATCGTCGGCGCGCCCCACAAAGGTGATGTAACCGTCGGCGTCGATCTGTGCGGTGTCGCCGGTGCGGTAGTAGCCGTCGCGCATCACTTCTGCGGTTTTCTCCGGGCTGTCTTCGTAGCACAGCATCAAGCCGAGCGGGCGGACCGCCAGGGGCAGGGCGACTTCTCCCTCGGTGCCGGGCTGGCCGTCGGGATCAAGCAACGCCACCTGGTAACCCGGCAACGGGCGTCCCATGGACCCCGGTTTGAGCACCTGGCCCGGCGTATTGCCCACCAGGGCGGTGGTTTCCGATTGGCCGAAACCGTCGCGCAGCGGCAAGCCCCACGCCTGTTGGATCTGCTCGATGATCTCCGGGTTCAGCGGCTCACCGGCGCCCACCAGTTCGCGCAGGCTCAGGCGCGGTTGGTAGCTGGCCAGGTCTTCCTGGATCAGCATGCGCCATACCGTGGGCGGCGCGCATAGGCTGGTGACGCCGTAGCGTTCCAGCGCGCGGAGCAGAACCGGCGCGCTGAACCGTGCGACGTTATGGATAAAGATGCACGCCCCGGCATTCCACGGCGCGAAGAGGCAACTCCAGGCATGTTTGGCCCAGCCCGGTGACGAGATATTCAGGTGCAGATCGCCCGGTTGCAGGCCGATCCAGTACATGGTGGACAGATGGCCCACCGGATAACTCTGGTGACTGTGCAGCACCATTTTCGGTTTTGAGGTGGTGCCGGAGGTGAAGTACAGCAGCATCGGGTCAGTGGCTCGGGTTTGGCCTTCGGCCTCGAACGCCTCGGGGTATTCGAAAGCCGCACTGTGCGCGATCCAGCCTGAAGGCGGCGAGCCCACGCAGATGCGGCTGCAGCCGTCAGCCAGCCCCGCGAACTTGCCGATATGGGCTTCGCCGACCACCAGGTGGCGAACCTGCCCACGCTCGATACGGTCACGCAAGTCATCGGGGTTCAGCAGTGCAGTGGCGGGGATGACCACGGCGCCGAGCTTGAAGGCGGCGAGCATGGTTTCCCACAGCGCCACATCGTTGCCGAGCATCAACAGGATGCGCTCATCACGACGCACCCCAAGGGCACGCAAGTGGTTGGCCACTTGATTGGATCGTGCCGCCAGTTGCGCAAAGCTGTAGCGCTGCTCGCTGCCGTCTTCTTCGACGATCCACAACGCATTGGCCGAATTGCCCTCGGCCATGGCATCGAAGTAATCCAAGGCCCAGTTGAATACGTCCAGCTGCGGCCAACGGAAATCCCGGGCGGCGGTGGCGTAGTCAGTGCGGTGAGCGAGTAGAAAATCCCGAGCGGCCAGGAAGGGCTGGGTCATGGTGGCTGTCCTTAATTATTGTTGTGGGGACTGGCCTCGGCTGAACCGAGAGGCTGGACCGAGTATAGGCACGCATAAATCAGAGCAGAACGCTCAAAAACACCACTGCGTTGTGCAAAAAAGTCATGGGTGGCGACAACACTGAGGTGTGATTGACGGGTAATACATAAAAGTCCAATATGGAATTATAAGTACAAAAAAGTTGCTTCACTTCGTTCTTCACTCTTGCCAAACCAACAACAACTTGCGAGAACACGACCATGAAGAAACGCTCCCTCGTCGCAGCCCTGGCCTTAGGCCTGATCGCTTCCAGCCACCTGCTGGCCGCCGAGAAAACCCTGCGCATCGGCATTGAAGCGGCTTATCCGCCGTTCGCCTCCAAAACCGAGGAGGGCAAGATCGTCGGGTTCGACTACGACATCGGCAACGCGTTGTGCGCGCAGATGAAAGCCAAATGCGTGTGGGTGGAGGGTGAGTTTGACGGTCTGATTCCTTCCCTCAAGGTGAAGAAAATCGACATGGCGTTGTCGTCCATGACCATCAATGAAGACCGCAAGAAGTCGGTGGACTTCACCCACAAGTATTACTTCACCTCGTCGCGCCTAGTGATGAAAGACGGCGCAGTGGTGGACGACCAGTACGCCAGCCTCAAGGGCAAGACCGTCGGCGTACAACGCGCCACCACCACCGACCGCTACGCCACCGAGGTGTTCGAGCCCAAGGGTATCAACGTCAAGCGCTACAGCAATAACGAAGAGATCTACATGGACTTGGCCGCAGGGCGCCTGGATGCGATCTTCGCCGACACCATCCCCCTCAACGACTTCCTGTCGATGCCGCGCGGCAAGGGCTACGCATTTGTCGGCCCGGAACTCAAAGACCCGAAATACGTGGGCGAGGGTGCCGGGATCGCGGTGCGCAAGGGCAACACGGCGCTGGTCAGCGAGCTGAACGCCGCCATTGACGGCATCCGCGCGAATGGCGAGTACCAGAAGATCTCGCAGCAGTACTTCAAGTCCGACATCTACGGCGACTGAATACGGGCCTGAAAACGGCATAGACCGATGTGGGAGCTGTCGAGCCTTAGCGAGGCTGCGATGCAGGCGCTGCGGTGTAGCAGGTGGACCGAGGTGATCCTATCGCAGCCTCGCCAAGGCTCGACAGCTCCCACAGTTATTCGTGGTGTTCCCTCGGTTCTTCAATTCTTTCAGACGCCATGGCCAGCACACTTGAGTACAGGCCTGAAAACGGCATAGATCGATGTGGGAGCTGTCGAGCTTTAGCGAGGCTGCGATGCAGGCGCTGCGTTGTAGCAGGTGAACCGAGGTGACCCTATCGCAGCCTCGCCAAGGCTCGACAGCTCCCACAGTTATTCGCGGTGTCTCGTCAGCTCTTTCAGGCTCCATGGCCAGCACATTGGAGTACAGGTCTGAAAACGGCATAGATCGATGTGGGAGCTGTCGAGCTTTAGCGAGGCTGCGA
>NZ_JBOICG010000540.1:0-4965 GCF_050739995.1 Pseudomonas sp.
TTCGCGAGCAAGCCCGCTCCCACATTTTTGACCGCGTACATAGCCGGAATTTATGTGATGCCTACATTGACGACGTACACCACCAACATCCAGCCCGACTGGGTGGATTACAACGGCCACCTGCGCGACGCGTTCTATCTGCTGATCTTCAGCTACGCCACTGACGCGCTGATGGACACCCTGGGCCTGGACAGTGAAAACCGCGAGGCCAGCGGCCATTCGCTGTTCACCCTGGAGTTGCACCTGAACTACCTGCATGAAGTGAAACTCGGTGCCGACGTTGAGGTGCATACGCAGTTGATCGCCTTTGATACCAAGCGCCTGCACCTCTATCACAGCCTGCATGGGGTCGGTGATGAAAAAGAACTGGCGGGCAACGAACAGATGCTGCTGCACGTCGACCTTGCCGGCCCGCATTCGGCACCGTTTAGCGAGACGACGCTGGAAAAACTCATCGCCATCCGCGCAGAGCAGGCCGACCTTCCACGCCCTGCCCTGCTCGGCCGAGTGATTGGACTGCCCGCCAAAAAACAATAAGGAGCCGCCATGCAAACCGTCGCCGCTGTTGCCGATTTCCGTATTTACCCGAAGATCTGCGACCTCTTTGATGCGCAGGTGTTGGACGATCAGATTCGCGTGCGATGGGCCGATGGGCGGGTCAGTCCGTTTCATCATCAGTGGTTGCGGGATAACTGCCCCTGCGGGGAATGCGTGTACAGCGTGACCCGCGAGCAGGTACTGGAAATCGTCGATGTGGACGCACATCTGCGCGCCATCGACGCCCATATCGACCAGGGCTTTCTGAGTGTGACGTGGAGTGGAGGTCATCGTAGCCAATACGATCCTGGCTGGTTGCGAGCCCATGCCTACGACGACGATTCACGCGCCGAACGTCGTGCGGCAAAGCCAAAATCCCAGCTGTGGGACAACCGCTTTCAGTTACCGGTTTTTGAGTATTCGGCAGTCATGGAAAACTCGAACGCGTTGCTCCAATGGCTACTGGCGCTACGCGACTCAGGCCTGACGCAAATCCGCGGCGTACCCACCGAGCCTGGCTCCCTGGCGCTGATCGCCAAACGCATTTCGTTTATCCGCGAGAGTAACTTTGGCGTGCTGTTCAACGTGCAATCAAAGGCCGATGCCGACAGCAATGCCTACACCGCTTTCAACCTGCCGCTGCACAGCGATTTGCCGACCCGGGAGCTGCAACCGGGGCTGCAATTCTTGCATTGCCTGGTGAATGAGGCCGACGGTGGCGAGAGCATTTTTGTCGACGGTTTTGCCATTGCCAACGCCTTGCGCGAGGAAGATCCCGAAGCGTTCAAGGCCCTGTGTGATATCCCGGTGGAGTTCCGCAATAAAGATCGTCACAGCGACTATCGCCGCCTCGCACCAATCATTGCGTTGGACGCCTTGGGCGATGTGGCGGAGATTCGCATGGCCAACTTTTTGCGTGGCCCGTTCGAGACCAGCGTGGAACAGATGCCGTTGTTGTATCGCGCGTATCGACGCTTTATTGCCATGACTCGCGAAGACCGGTTCCGCCTGGTAAAGCGCCTGAACCCAGGCGAGCTGTGGTGCTTCGACAACCGCCGCACCTTGCATGCGCGCAATGCGTTTGACCCGGCTTCCGGGGCGCGGCATTTTCAGGGCTGCTATATCGACCGGGATGAATTGCTGTCGCGCATCCTGGTGTTGCAACGCTAGATCGAGGTGTGGCCTTCGCGAGCAAGCCCGCTCCCACACTCGATTGCATTTCAAAGGTGGAACTCGGTCAAATGTGGGAGCGGGCTTGCTCGCGAAGAGGCCCGTGCAGTCGCCACAAATCCCAGACAAAAAAGCCCCGGTCCAGCCGTGACTGGATCGGGGCAGAGCGCTTGGTGTGAGCGTGACATCCCGAGGGTGACCAAACCTTCGAGGTGCGTGCCTGGCATTCAGTGTGCCTATTACTGCTATCGGCAAATGACCCGAAAACGACCTGTTCATAGCCATCTGAGCCATTCGTGGATTCTGCCCTTGCCGACCGGCCGGTGGCCTACCAGAATCCAAACCAATCCCCGCTCTCTACACCAGGATGAACGTCATGATGCACGCGGATTTGATTGACCAGGATGACCTGCTGGGCCAACTGCGCTCACTGGGTTTTGAAGTGTCCAGCGGTGCCACCGCCGAGCAGGCCTGCGAGTGTGCAGTTCGCGGTTTGAGCCCGGCGCGGGCCAAGGCGCTGAAGGGCATGGTGGAGCAGATGTACACCGGTAGCGCGACAATATTGCCGGCCGTGCGCCAGGCCATCGATAAGCAGTTGTTGCCGGCTCTGGTGCAGTTCAAGCAGAACTCTGGCGCCTGACAGACCGCTTTCGCGAGCAAGCTCGCTCCCACCTTTGACCGAGTTCCAACTTTGAAATGCAGTCGAATGTGGGAGCGGGCTTGCTCGCGAATGCAGGCAACTCGATCTAGAGCCTCACACTGGCAAACGTCGACTCATTGCGCGCCTGACTCAACGCCGACATCGGCCCCGACAACGGTGACAACACCAGCGCCTGCGGAATTGGCATCATCGCCACCTGCTGGGTGGTGTTGGACCCAACGCGCTCATCCCGTGGTGGAATGCCGAAGTATTCGCGGTAGCACTTGGAGAAGTGCGGCGTGGACACGAAGCCGCACACCGAGGCCACCTCGATGATCGACATCGGCGTTTGCTTGAGCAACTGCCGCGCACGGATCAGACGCAGCTTGAGGTAGTAGCGCGATGGCGAACAGTGCAGGTATTTCTGGAACAGGCGCTCCAGCTGGCGACGGGACACGGCGACGTATACCGCCAGTTCATCCAGGTCGATCGGCTCCTCCAGGTTGGCCTCCATCAGCGCGACGATTTCCTGCAGCTTCGGCTGGTTGGTGCCGAGCATGTGCTTGAGCGGCACGCGCTGGTGGTCTTGTTCGTTGCGGATGCGTTCGTACACAAACATTTCGGAGATGGCGGCCGACAATTCACGGCCGTGATCGCGGCTGATCAGGTGCAGCATCATATCCAGCGGCGCGGTACCGCCCGAGCTGGTGAAGCGGTTGCGGTCGAGGGTGAACAAGCGAGTGCTCATCGACACACGGGGGAAGGCTTCCTGCATCGACGCCAGGCATTCCCAGTGCACGCTGCAATCGAAACCGTCGAGCAAGCCGGCGCATGCCAATGCCCAGCTGCCGGTGCACACCGCGCCAAGGCGACGGGACTGGCGCGCCTGGCTTTGCAGCCACGACACGTGTTCGCGGGTGACGGTCCGCTGGATACCCACGCCACCGCACACAATCACAGTGTCCAGGGCCGGGGCTTTGTGCATGGATGCATCGGGGGTGATTTGCAGACCGTCGCTGGCCCACACCTGGTTTCCGTCGACACTCAGGGTTGTCCAGCGATACAGCTCGCGGCCGGACAGCTGGTTGGCCATGCGCAGGGGTTCCACTGCCGAAGCCAGGGAAATCAGCGTGAAATTGTCCAGCAGCAAAAAGCCGATGGATTGAGGCGCACGGTTCTGGGGTTGGGCCCCGGAGTTGAACGACGTCATCGCGGTATCTCCTCACACAAAGCGGGTGATGGCCTCAGGCGAGGCTCTTGTTATTGCGCTCGTCCTGGGAAGGAGAGGCTTTGGCTTGATAGAGCAAATGCCATGCCTAAAGTTGAATGGCCGTCCAATAACTCCTAAAAACGACCTCATGAGCCGTCTAAATAAGCCCATGCAGTAAGCGCGGATATGGTCGTAGGAACGAGCCTGCTCAAGGGGTGTGAGCAGAACGGTAGCACTTGTGGGAAGGCGCTTTGCAGGCGCAGGAAAACTCTGTCACCGCAAGCACGGGTGACGGGTGGCTCGGCGAGAAATCGTTTGGTAGCTACTTATCTGTTTGCGACGCGCTAAAAGGTGGCGCTTTGGGATTCGGGTGTTCACTTTATGAGCAGTGTTGTCTGGGCTACCGCCTTCGCGAGCAAGCCCGCTCCCACACTTGACCGCGTACATCCTGAAGAAGCACGGTCGAATGTGGGAGCGGGCTTGCTCGCGAAGGCAGGCGACGCGGTCTCAACACTCGACAGCGCTAACCGCCAACCCACCCCGCGATGTCTCTTTGTATTTGTCATGCATATCCGCGCCAGTATCGCGCATGGTGCGGATCACTCGGTCCAGGGAAATGAAGTGCTGGCCGTCACCCCGCAGTGCCATTTGCGCCGCGTTGATCGCCTTGACCGCCGCAATCGCATTACGCTCGATACACGGCACTTGCACCAAGCCGCCTACCGGGTCGCAGGTCAGGCCGAGGTTGTGTTCCAAGCCAATTTCCGCAGCATTGCACAACTGTTCCGGCGTGGCGCCCAGGATCTCGGCCAACCCGGCGGCGGCCATGGCGCAGGCTGAGCCGACTTCGCCTTGGCAACCCACTTCGGCACCGGAGATCGAGGCGTTCTTTTTACACAGAATGCCCACCGCCGCCGCTCCGAGCAGGTAGTCGACTACGTTGGCTTCTGTGACTTCTTCGCTGAACTTCATAAAGTAGTGCAGCACCGCCGGGATGATCCCCGCCGCGCCATTGGTAGGTGCCGTCACCATGCGTCCACCGGCGGCATTCTCTTCGTTGACGGCCAGGGCGAACAGGTTGACCCACTCCATGGCACTCAAGGTCGAACCGATCACATTCGGCTTGTTCAACTCCTGCAAGCTGCGATGCAACTTGGCGGCGCGACGGCGCACGTTGAGGCCACCTGGCAGGATGCCTTCGTGCTTGAGGCCCTGCTCCACGCAATCTTGCATGGCCCGCCAGAGTTTCATCAGGCCACTGCGGATTTCATCTTCAGAGCGCCAGACCTTTTCGTTGGCCAGCATCAACTCGGCCACGCGCAGGTTGTGGGTCTTGCACAGCTGCAACAGCTCCACCGCGCTGGAAAAATCATAGGGCAACTCGGTACGGTCCATGTCAGCCACGCCG
>NZ_JBOICG010000541.1:0-1759 GCF_050739995.1 Pseudomonas sp.
CTCGCTGAAGAGGTACTACAGGAAAGTTTTGTGCGTATTTGGAACAATGCTTCACGCTACCAATCCCACCTGTCGGCGCCGATGACCTGGATGATCAACATAACGCGAAACCAGGCCATCGACCAATTGCGAAAATATCGCGACCGTCCGCTGAATGATCTCGACGCGCAGATGCTGGTCGATGATAGCCCCTCGGCACATGACCAACTAAACAGTTCCCGTGAGACCAGCACATTGAATCGGTGCCTGGATAAGCTAGAAGGGATGCAACGCCAATCGATCACCATTGCCTACTTTGGGGGACTCTCCTGTTCAGAGTTGGCCGAACACCTTTCGGCACCGCTAGGGTCGGTGAAGTCTTGGATACGCCGGGGCATGGAGCATCTGCGCAGGTGCCTTGAGTCATGAACTACCAAACTCCAAGTATGCGTCGCGCACTTGCCGCCGACTATGCCATCGGGTTGATGCCGCACACCGCACGACGGCGCTTTGAGCAGCTGTTATTAAAAGACTCGGAACTTCGCGCGGAACTGGCGCAATGGCAGGAATGCCTCATGAGCCTTACTGAGGCTCTGCCTGAACAACCTGTACCGGATCGTGTTTGGCGCAAAGTTACGGCCCGCATTAATCCGCAAACAATGCAGCAGCCTATGAAACGGCCTCTCTGGAACTGGCTCCGAGTGACGATCGCAGCATGTTCACTGGTAGTAGCAGTAACGCTAGGCGTTATCTACAACCGTGACGATGTACGTTACGGTGCCACGCTGTATAGCGCTGACGCACAGTCTTGGATGAGCATTGAAACGCGAGAGGACTACCTGAGAATCAAACCGCAGGCGTTGGCCAAAGTTGAAAAGGGTCGTAGCTTGCAAATGTGGCTTATTCCGCCAGGTGGCAAACCCGTGTCCCTTGGGGTGATACCGCCAGGTGGAGATGGGGAGATCAAGTTGGCCAGCGCGCAGAAAGCTCTCATGGGTGAGTCAAGCACTTTGGCCGTCAGTCTTGAACCCGAGGGCGGATCGCCAACAGGACAGCCGACAGGTCCAGTGCTTTACCAGGGCACCCTTACGGCACTGTAACTCCGTGGCGGTAAGTCTTTAAATCTTTTCGTGAGTAAACGGCTCAATGATCGGTCGTCCAAAGTTAGAAGCCAGCCACCACCTAAGCGATCAAGTCTATCCACGCGCCAGCCCGCCAATGGTCAAATTTGGTACCACATGCATGTCGTTCGCTCTTTGGTTTCGTGAGGCTGTTGAATCGCCCCGGGTTTCGTAGACACCTCTTTGCCTTAAACTGAGGTCAATTAGGAGGTGCCATGAGCAACCCGCGTTACCCCGAAGAATTCAAAATCCAAGCGGTCAATCAAGTGACCGAAAAGAAGCTGCCTGTCGCTGATGTGGCGGCGCGTCTTGGCGTGTCGTCGCATAGCCTCTATGCCTGGATAAAGCGCTACAGCAAACCTCAAGGAGAAAGGAAGCAAGACGATGATCAGCACGCTGAACTGCGTCGTCTGCGAGCCGAACTCAAGCGGGTCACCGAAGAGCGAGACATCTTAAAAAAGGCCGCCGCGTACTTTGCCAAGGAGTGCGGTTGAAGTACGCCTTTATAAAGCAGCGAGCGGGCGACTATTCCATTCGACGGCTTTGCCTGACGCTGAAAGTCCATCCCAGCGGTTATTACGCCTGGCTGTCTGAGCCGCAA
Source organism: Pseudomonas sp. (assembly GCF_050739995.1). Classification (GTDB taxonomy): domain Bacteria; phylum Pseudomonadota; class Gammaproteobacteria; order Pseudomonadales; family Pseudomonadaceae; genus Aquipseudomonas. Next base: position 1,702 of record NZ_JBOICG010000541.1, read on the forward strand.
TCTGTACGCGCCAAAGACGACCAGCGACTGCTGGGTTTGATCAAGCATTCCTGGCTGG
>NZ_JBOICG010000542.1:0-31059 GCF_050739995.1 Pseudomonas sp.
TCCCACACCTGGGCTGTGAACACATTCAAATGTGGGAGGGGGCTTGCCCCCGATAGCTATCTAACAGCCATCAACACTTTTAATGCAGCCGCTTACGGCACATCAACTTGGCCAGCTTGGCCGTGTCAGGCCGCTCGACGACACCTTTTTCAGTCACGATCACATCGATCAAGTCTGCCGGGGTCACATCAAACACCGGGTTGAAGGCATTCACCTCCAACCGCTGGCCGTTGACGTCCAGCAGCTCACTGGCATCGCGCTCTTCCAAGGCGGCGTCATCACCTGTGGCCATCATCAGATCGAGGGTAGAACTCGGCGCCACCACCATGAAGCGCACACCATGGTGCATGGCGCACACCGCCATCTGATAAGTACCAATTTTTCCGATCACATCACCATTGGCGGCAATGCAGTCTGCACCGACGATCACCCAAGTCACGCCCTTGGTCTTGAGAATATGGGCACCCGCGGAGTCGGCGTTTATCGTGACCGGGATACCCTCGCCCGCCAGCTCCCAGGCTGTCAGCCGCGAACCTTGCAGCCAGGGGCGGGTTTCGTTGGCATAGACCTGCTCGACCAAACCCTCCAGGAACGCCGCACGAATCACCCCCAGCGCCGTACCGACGCCACCGGTAGACAGGGCGCCTGCGTTGCCGTGGGTCAGGATCGCCTGGGCGTTGCCTTGGTGTTTACGAATCCGCTCGACACCCAGCTGAGCCATCACGAGGTTGGCCTCCCGATCGCTCTCATGGATCGCAATGGCCTCGGCTTCCAGCGCGGCCAACGGATCAGCGTGTTTCTTGACGCGGTCCAGGCGGTCGCGCATGCGCTTGAGGGCCCAGAACAAATTCGACGCGGTCGGGCGGGAATCGGCCAGAAGTGCGTAGTCCTCTTCCCACGCAGCCTGCCAGTCACCGCCTTCGGCGAGTCGGGAACGGGCCGCCAGCACCAACCCATAGGCTGCGCTGATACCGATGGCCGGCGCGCCACGCACCACCATCGAGCGGATCGCTTGGGCCACCTCCTCGACTGTCGTGCAGGTGATCCAGTGCTCCCGGGACGGCAACGCACGCTGGTCAAGCAGGTGCAACGCGCCATCACGCCAATCGATGGCCTTTACTTTCTCTGCCGCCAACAGTCGGTCGCGCATCCCTTACCCCGCATTCAAGAACAAAAGCCGCCGATTATAGCGATCCGCCAGCCAGGACGCTCGGGTATACTTCGCCCTTCTTTATATAGCTGCCTGGGAAGAAGCCTGCGATGACCGCCACTGCCGCCCCCCTCGACTTATTGCTACTGCCAACCTGGCTGGTACCCGTCGAACCCGCTGGTGTGGTGCTCAAAGCGCATGGCCTGGGCATTCGCGACGGGCGAATCGCGTTTATCGGGCCTCGCGACGCCGCCTTGAAGCTCGCCGCCAAAGAAACCCGCGAACTGCCGGGCATGCTGCTCAGCCCCGGGCTGATCAACGCCCACGGCCACGCCGCCATGAGTCTGTTTCGCGGCCTGGCCGATGACCTGCCGTTGATGACCTGGCTGGAAAAACACATCTGGCCTGCCGAAGCCAAATGGGTCGATGAAGCCTTTGTGCGCGACGGCACCGACCTGGCTATCGCCGAACAGCTTAAAGGTGGCATCACCTGCTTCTCCGATATGTACTTCTTCCCCAAGGTCGCCAGCGACTGCGTGCACAACAGTGGCATGCGCGCGCAGATCGCCATTCCGATCCTTGACTTCCCGATTCCCGGCGCCGCCAATGCCGATGAAGCGATTCGCCAGGGCGTAGAGCTGTTCGGCGACCTCAAGCATCACCCGCGCATCAAGATCACCTTCGGCCCCCACGCGCCCTACACCGTGTGCGACGACAACCTGGAAAAAATCCGCATGATCGCCGAAGAGCTGGACGCGTCGATCCATATGCACGTACACGAAACCGCCTTCGAAGTGCAGCAGGCCGTCGAACAAACCGGTGAGCGCCCACTGGCGCGCCTGGGCCGCCTCGGCCTGCTGGGTCCGCGCTTCCAGGCCGTTCATATGACCCAAATCAGCGAGGATGACCTGGCTTTGCTGGTAGAAAGCAACACCAGCATCATCCATTGCCCGGAATCGAACCTGAAACTGGCCAGCGGCTTCTGCCCGGTGGAGCGCCTGTGGCAAGCGGGGATCAATGTAGCGATCGGTACCGACGGCGCCGCCAGCAACAATGACCTGGACCTATTGGGTGAAACCCGCACCGCTGCGATGCTGGCCAAGGCCGTTGCCGGATCAGCCACCGCACTGGATGCCCATCGTGCCCTGCGCATGGCCACCCTGAATGGCGCCCGGGCCCTGGGCCTGGAGAGTGAGATTGGCTCGCTGGAGGTCGGCAAGGCCGCCGACATGGTGGCCTTCGATCTGTCCGGGCTGGCGCAACAACCGATCTACGACCCGGTCTCACAGCTTATATATGCCACCGGGCGCGATTGTGTGAAACACCTTTGGGTCGCCGGCAAGCAGTTGCTCGACGACCGGCGATTGACCCGCATGAACGAACAAGAGCTGATCGCCTCGGCGACTGAGTGGGGCCGACGCATCAGCGGGCACAACGAATAACGTCGGTTTTGGCGCTGCGCGTCCAACACCTGCAAACCGATTTATCAGATTCAGAGGATTCACCATGAGCAACGTCGACCACGCCGAAATCGCCAAATTCGAAGCCCTGGCTCACCGCTGGTGGGACCGCGAAAGCGAATTCAAGCCCTTGCACGACATCAACCCGCTGCGGGTCAACTGGATTGACGAACGCGTCAACCTGGCCGGCAAGAAGGTCCTGGATGTCGGTTGCGGCGGCGGCATCCTCAGTGAAGCCATGGCCCAGCGCGGTGCCACCGTGACGGGCATCGACATGGGCGAGGCCCCGCTGGCCGTGGCCCAACTGCACCAATTGGAGTCCGGCGTGAGCGTGGAATACCGCCAGATCACTGCCGAAGCCCTGGCCGAAGAGATGCCGGAGCAGTTTGACGTGGTCACTTGCCTTGAAATGCTGGAGCACGTGCCGGACCCGTCGTCGGTGATCCGCGCCTGCTTCCGCATGGTCAAGCCGGGCGGCCAGGTGTTCCTCTCCACGATCAACCGCAACCCCAAGGCTTACCTGTTCGCCATCATCGGTGCCGAATACATCATGAAACTGCTGCCGCGCGGCACCCATGACTTCAAGAAATTCATCCGCCCCTCCGAACTGGGCGCCTGGAGCCGTCAGGCCGGGCTGACCGTCAAGGACATCGTCGGCCTGACCTATAACCCGCTGACCAAGCATTACAAGCTGGGCAACGACGTTGACGTCAACTACATGATCCAGACCCTGCGCGAGGAGTAAGCCTGTGAAGTTGCGAGCAGTTCTCTTCGATATGGATGGCACCCTGTTGGACACGGCGCCGGACTTCATCGCCATCTGCCAGGCGATGCGCGCCGATCGCGGCCTGCCACCGATGAACGACCAGCACATCCGCGATGAAATTTCCGGCGGTGCAAGGGCGATGGTGGCAGTGACGTTCTCGATGGACCCGCAATCCCCAGGCTTTGAAGAATTGCGCCTGGAGTTCCTGGAGCGCTACCTCCAGGGCTGCGCGATCCACAGCAAGTTGTTCGACGGCATGGGTGAGCTGCTGGCAGACATCGAAAAATCCAAGCTGGTGTGGGGCGTGGTCACCAACAAGCCGCTGCGCTTTGCCGAACCGATCATGCAGCAGTTGGGCCTGGCCGAGCGCTCGGCACTGCTGATCTGCCCGGATCACGTAAAGAACAGCAAACCGGACCCGGAACCGCTGATCCTGGCGTGCAAGATGCTCGACCTGGACCCAGCCAGCGTACTGTTCGTGGGCGACGACCTGCGCGACATCGAGTCCGGCCGCGACGCTGGCACCCGCACCGCCGCAGTCACGTTCGGCTACATCCACCCGGACGACAACCCACGCAACTGGGGGGCCGATGTGGTGGTGGATCACCCGCTGGAACTGCGCAAGGTGCTGGATAGCGCACTGTGCAGTTGCTGATTGTCCTGACCGATGAAGATCCACTGTGGGAGGGGGCAAGCCCCCTCCCACAGTGGATCTTCACTGCACTCAAGATTGGCGTTTGTAACCTGCTGAATTCTGTCGAGGTTGTTTATGTTTGATTACTCCGCACGTCCAGAACTGCTCAAAGGCCGGGTGATCCTGGTGACCGGCGCCGGTCGCGGGATTGGCGCGGCGGCGGCAAAGACCTATGCCGCCCATGGCGCCACCGTGTTGCTGCTGGGCAAGACCGAAGCCAACCTGGCCCTGGTGTATGACGAGATCGAAGCCGCAGGCCAACCTCAACCCGTGGTGATTCCGTTCAACCTGGAAACCGCCCTGCCCCATCAATACGATGAGCTGGCGGCGATGATCGAAAAGGAGTTCGGCCACCTCGACGGCCTGCTGCACAACGCCTCGATCATCGGCCCACGCACGCCGATCGAGCAGTTGTCCGGTGAGAACTTCATGCGGGTGATGCATGTGAACGTCAACGCGATGTTCATGCTCACCAGCACTCTGCTGCCATTGCTCAAGCTGTCCCAGGATGCGTCGGTGGTGTTCACCTCCAGCAGCGTCGGGCGCAAGGGTCGAGCCTATTGGGGTGCTTACGGCGTATCGAAATTCGCCACCGAAGGCTTGATGCAAACCCTGGCCGATGAGCTTGAGGATGTGGCGTCGGTACGCTCCAACAGCATCAACCCAGGCGGCACGCGCACCAGCATGCGGGCCCAGGCGTACCCAGGGGAGAACCCGATGGAACGGCCTGCACCGGAAGAAATCATGCCGGTGTACCTGTACCTGATGGGACCGGACAGTGCCGGCATCAATGGCCAGGCGTTCGACGCGCAATAACTGACACACCAGAAACCAAATGTGGGAGCTGGCTTGCCTGCGATTGCGGTCTGTCAGTTGGCATTTCTAGCGACTGACACTCCGTGATCGCAGGCAAGCCAGCTCCCACAGTTGATCTAAGTTGTTGGTGAGGACTTAGTTTTTCACCACGTCTTCGAGAGTGAAGCGGCCCAATGGGTTCTGTAAGAAGTTGCTCACATTCTTACGTGAGATGTTGATGTAAGGGCTGTAGTACAGGTCAATCCAGTTCACATCCTGTTTCGCCAGCTTCTGCAGTTCAACATACATCTGCTCACGCTTGGCCGGGTCCGCCTCGATACGCGCTTGGGCCACCAGGTCCTTGACCTTGTCGTTCTTGTAGCGAGTCATGTAGTTCTGGTTGGTGTCATGGCCCAGTACGAAAGTGGTCTTCTGGTCCGGGTCGAGAATGTCATTGGTCCAGTACATCACCGAGATATCGTACTCACCGTCCACCAACATCTGCCAGCTCTGGGTCGGGTCGACCTTTTGCAGGTTGGCGGTCACGCCGACCTTGGCCAGTTGGTCCTTGATGATCACCGCAATCTGCTCATCGGCTTCGTTGCCAGCGTTGACCACGTAGTTGAGCTTCAAGTCCTGGGCCCCCGCATCCGCCAGCAGTTTCTTGGCCGCCGTCGGGTCATACGGGCGTTGCAGGTTGTTGGCGTAGTGGTACAGCGAGCCTTTCGGGATGTAGGAGTAAGCCACGGTGCCTTGACCGTAAGTGGCGGTCTTCACCAGCGATTGTTTATCGATGGCCATGTCCAGTGCTTCGCGCACTTGCGGCTTGGCCAGCAAACCGTGGGCGTGGTTGATCAGCAGGTGATCTTCGCGGGTAGACGGGTCGGCATGAATGACCACGTTCTTGTCTTTCTTCAGTTCTTCAACACGGGAGAACGGCACGAAGATCGCCGTGTCCAGCTCGTTGTTCTGCACCATGCGCATGCGGGTGTTGTCGTCGGTGACGGACACCCATTCCACACCGTCCAGGCTCACGTTCTTGGCCTGCCAGAAGTTCGGGTTTTTCTTGAGGATTACACGATCACCCTTGCGCCATTCATCCACGGTAAACGCGCCGGAGGTCACCGGGTTTTCCGAGTAGGCGTCCTCACCCATTTTAGTCATGGCTTTTTCCGACAGGATCGACACCGTCGGCGACGCCAGTTGCGAGAGGAAGGCCACGGCCGGGGTTTTCAGGGTGACCACCAGGGTTTTCGCATCTGCAGCCTTGGCCGTGTTGATCAGGCTGAACGGATCGCTCCACAGCGAAGCCTTGTTGTCGCGGATGCGCAACAGGCTGAATGCTGCATCGTCGGCAGTAATCGGCGAACCGTCGGAGAACTTCGCATCACGCAGCTTGAAGGTGTAGGTCAGGCCATCCTTGGAAATGTCCCAGCTTTCAGCCAGGCCCGGCTCCATTTTGGTTCCCAGGTTGTCCACGCGTACCAGGGTGTCGTAGACGTTGGCAAATACCCAGGTATCGCGGTTTTGCGCGCTTTTGATCGGGTCGAACGTGGTGCTGTCTTCACGGCAGCCGATGGTCAGGACGCCGGCTGCGTGGGCCAGCCCGGCCGTCAGCGACCAAGCGGTCAATGTGGCGGCGGCGAGCAACTTCAAGTGACGGGATTGCATGTCTGAACTCCTTGTTGATAGACGGCAGAAAGGGTCAACGGTTCTTCAAGCACGCAACTGTACCGATGCTCGTGCAGGAAATGGGTAGGCGGCAACACCACGGAACACTGGGACCGAGCGTGCCGGCAACGCGGGTGAAAGGCGCAACCCGCAGGCAAATTCAACGGGCTCGGCGGCTCGCCGGGCAACGGTTCGGCAGGCAACGGTCGGTGCGGGTCGATCTCGGGAATCGCCTCGATCAACGCCGCCGTATACGGATGGCGTGGCGCGGTGAACACCGCTTCCACCGGCCCTTCTTCGACGATCTTGCCCAGGTACATCACCGCCACGCGATCACACAGGCGACGCACAATGGCCAGGTCATGGGCGATAAACAGAATCGCCAGGTTCATGCTCTGCTGCAGTTCCAGCAGCAGGTTGATGATCTGGCCCTGGATCGACACATCCAGCGCCGCCACGCACTCATCGGCAATGATCAAGCGCGGCTCCACCGCCAGTGCGCGGGCAATACCCACACGCTGGCACTGACCCCCACTGAGGGAGCCGGGCTTGCGATTGGCCAACTCGGGACGCAGGCCGACCCGCTCAAGAAGCTCGTTAACGCGAGCGGTGACCTGACCAGGGGCCACCTTGCGTTGCACGCGCAACACTTCGGCAATGGTTTCTCCAATCGTGTGGCGTGGGTTCAGCGCAGCGTACGGGTCCTGGAAAATCATCGCCGTTTCATGGCGCAGGCGGGTGATGTCGATGGCGCTGCCGTGGGCCATGTCGATGCCATCGAACAGCACCTGGCCGGCACTGATCGGGTTGAGGTGCAAGATCGCCCGGCCCAAGGTGCTCTTACCGCTGCCTGATTCACCGACCAACCCTAGGGTTTCACCGGCGGCCAGGTTCAGCGAGACACCATTGACTGCCCTCACCCACTGCTTGTTCAGGCCGAACAAGCCGGTGCCGGACGCGGCAAAGCGCACCTCCAGATCCTTGACCTGCAACAGGCTCATCGGCGGCCTCCCAACGGATAGTGACACGCCACCCGCGCCCCTTCGGGCAGCCGCTCGGTGCACAGCGCGCCGACCTGTGGGCAGCGTGGACTGAAGCGGCAACCCTCCGGCAACGCGTCCAACAACGGCGGCTGGCCGGGAATGGTCCGCAGCAAGGAGTGGCCACTGCTGTGAGCCGGTTGGCAATCGATCAGGCCGGCGGTGTAAGGGTGTTGCGGATGGGCCAGCAAGTCGTACTTGCTGCCGTGTTCACACAGCCGCCCGGCGTACATCACCGCAATGGAATCACAGGTCTGCGCCACCACGCCGAGATCGTGGGTGATCATGATGATCGACAGGCCGCGCTGGTCGCGCAGGTCCAGCAGCAGGCGCAGGATCTGCGCCTGCACCGTCACATCCAGGGCGGTGGTCGGCTCGTCGGCAATCAGCACTTGCGGATTGCAGCCTAACGCCACTGCAATCATCGCGCGCTGGCGCATGCCGCCGGAAAACTCGTGAGGATAATTGTCGACCCGCGCCTGGGGATCGGGAATGCCGACCTGGCGCAGTACCTCGATAGCTTGCAGGCGAGCGTCTTTTTTCGACGCGCCTTGATGCAGGCGGATGCCTTCGGCGATCTGCTCACCGATACGCATCAGAGGGTCAAGATGGCTGCTGGGGTTCTGGAAGATCATCCCCAGCTGGCCACCGCGCACGGCACGCATACCGGCGTCATCCAATCGCAGTAAATCCTGTCCGGCCAAGCGCACCGCACCGCCCTGTACACGCAGATTTGGGGACGGCAAAAGACGCATCAGCCCGCGACAGGCCATGGTCTTGCCCGAACCGCTCTCACCCACCAGACCGAGGATTTCACCTTCAGCCACGTCGAAGGACACGTGGTCAACCAACGTGACATCGTGCCCGGCGTTGTGGGCAATTACGCTGAGGTCCTGGACCTGCAACAGACTCATGAGCGATCCCCCAACACTTGCGCCACGCCATCGGCCAGCAAGCTGAACCCCATGGCCAGCGTCACAATGGCCAGGCCCGGGAACGTGCAGATCCACCACGCGGTGGTGATAAAGGCCTGCCCTTCGGCCACCATCGTCCCCCACTCGGCGGTTGGTGGCTGCACGCCCAGGCCCAGGTAACTCACGGCGGCGCCGTTGAGCAGCACCAGCACCGCGTCAGACATGGAAAACACGATCGAACCGAACATCGCATTGGGCAGCAAGTGCCGGAACAGAATACGTCCATGGCCGAAGCCTAGGCTCTTGGCAGCCAAGGCGAAGTCACTTTCCTTGAGTACCAGGATCTGCGAGCGGATCAACCGTGCATACGACACCCAGCCCACCAACGCCATGGCGATATAGAAACTCTTCAAGCCCGGGCCGAGGATCGCCATGATCGCCAGCATCAACACCAGGAACGGGAAGGCCAGGATCACGTCGATCACGCGCATGCACACACTGTCGAAGCGCCCGCCGATATAGCCGGACACCGCACCAACGAAGGTGCCGATCATGAACGGAAAGATCACTCCCACGACGGCCAGTTGCAGGTCGATGCGTGCGCCCCAGATCACCCGCGAAAGAATGTCCCGGCCATAATTGTCCGTACCGAACGGGTGGGCCAGGCTCGGTGCCAGCAAGCTCAAGTCAGTGTTCTGCGCAATCGGGTCATACGGGGCGATCCACGGCGCGAACAACGCCAAGGCCAACCAGCCGAACAAAATCAACAGGCCCCACGCCGCGGTCAGCCGACCATTGCGAAAGCCAAACCGCAGGCGCAAACGCCATGGGGCGATCAGTGGGCGAGTGCTCATTGCATCTTCACTCGCGGGTCGAGGGCTACCGTCACCACATCCGCAAGGAAGTTGACCACCACCGTCGCACAGGCCAGCACCATCGCCACGCCCTGCACCACCATGTAGTCACGGGTGAAGATGCCGCGCACCAGCAATTGGCCAATGCCCGGAATCGCGAACAGGCTTTCGATCACCACCGTGCCACTGATCAACCAGCCAATGTTCACCGCCAGCAGGTTGACCGCCGGCACCAGGGAGTTGGGCAACACATGCCGGCGAAACACCGCTGCCTCCGGTAATCCGCGCGCCCGGGCCGCAGTGACATGGTCGGCCTGCAACTCCATCAACATGCTCGCCCGCAGGTTGCGCACCAGCACCGCCGACAGCGCGAGCGCAATGGTCAAACACGGCAGCACCATATGGTGCGCTTTATCCAGCCAGGTCCGCCCATAGCCGGACACCGGAAACAAACCCCACTGTACGCTCAGCAACAGAATCAGCATCAAGCCCAGCCAGAACGCTGGCATCCCCAGGCCAACCGTGGTGAACACTCGGATCAGATTGTCCGTCCCCCCCCCTTTATTGCGTGCCGCCAGCGTCGCCAACGGCACCGCGATCAGCAGCGCCAGCACCACGCTGCCCAACACCAACACCAGAGTCGGTTCGATACGTGTGACGATCAGCTTCAAGGCATCGACCTTGTACAACAACGACTGGCCGAGATCACCCTTGAGCAGGTTCTTGAGGAAGTAGAAATATTGCAGCCACAACGGCTGATCGAGGCCGTACTGGGCGCGGATTTTCAGCAAGGCGTCCGGCGTGCTGCGCGAACCGAGCAAGGCCCGCGCCGGGTCGCCGGGGATCGAGCGCACCAGCACGAAGGTGATCAGGCTGATGCCGAATAACACCGGCAGCAGTTGCAGCGGCCGGGAAAGTACGAAGCGGTAGCGCGCCAGGTTCATCCGTCAGCCTCGGTGACGAGCGAGGAAGTCCAGCAACACCGGGAAGTACGCCTGGGGTTCCTCATAAAACGGCATGTGACTGCTGTTGGGGAACACGTGCAACTCGGCGTGCCGGGCGGCCAGCTTCATTCGCATGGCGCAGGCTGGGGTGAGTTCGTCGTGTTGGCCGGTGGTGATCAGGATCGGCATCTTGAACTCAGCCATCTCGGGGATGCGGTTCCAGTCCTTGAGGTTACCGATGTAGAGAAATTCGTTGGGGCCTTGCATGGTTTCGTAGGGCCCCATGTTCCAGTCGCCGAGGGAGCGCTTGACCGGCTCGGGCCACTCGTCCAGGCGGCACACGTGGCGATAGTTGAGCAAGGTGATCGCAGCCTGGTACTGCGGATGATCCAGGGTGCCCATGGCTTCGTGGCGCTGCATCATGGCCACGGTTTCGCTGCCGAGGGCACCGCGCAGGCGTTCGAGCTCCTGAGACAGGTGTGGGATGTCGCCGACGGTGTTTTCCAGGATCAGGCTTTTCAGTGTTTCGGGGTAATGGATGGCATATTCGATCCCCAGCCACCCACCCCAGGAATGCCCCAGCAAGTGCACGCGGCCCAGGCCCAGGGTTTGGCGCACGGTTTCGACTTCTTCCACATAACGGCGGATTTCCCACAGGGAAACATCGGTCGGTCTGGCTGATGCGCCTGTGCCAAGCTGGTCGAATGCGATCACTCGCAGGTTATGGTCCTTGAGCCAGCCATGGGCGTCGCGCAAGTAATCACACGGCAGTCCCGGGCCGCCGTTGAGACACAAGAGCACCTCATCGCCGTCGCCAAAGCTGTAGACCACGAGGTTATGGCCGTCGACTTGCACGTTGTACTGCTGGTCGGGGGCAATTTCACGCCACATGCATACTTTCCTTGTGTTGTATCGGCCTGGCAGGTAGTGGCCATTTATCAGGCCAACACTACCGAGGATGCCGCGCGTCCATAACCTAGTATTTCTTATAGGTTTGGCCTGGCAGTCCTTCGCCGGGGCGTGGCATTCTACTTGCAGCAAGTCGAGATTCAAATGAATTCGGGAGCAGAACGGATGCTGGCCAAGCTAACTGCCTTCAATAATCGCCTCATGCCAGGCAGGAGCCTGGATGAACAGATGGACAACACGTTTATCCTCGCCCAACAACTGGGCTTCGATGCATTGGTGTATGACTACACTCCGGTGCCCATCGACCTCAATGGCACACTGATCACCCCCTCTGTACTGCAACTGCGCAACACGCCGACCGATTGGCAGGCCCTGTGGTGCAGCGAAGGGTTTTACCAGATCGATCCGGTGCAGCATCTGGCCCTGAGCACAGTGTCGCCGTTTGTCTGGTCCTACGAGGCGAAAGCCGAGACGGTGCTGCAAAAAATCATCGACCCCTGCCACGCGCCGGTCTCTACCTACCTGCATGATCGGCAACTGACCTGCGGTGTCAGCGTGCCCATTCACTTGCCGCGTGGCGGCTTTGCGTCACTCACCGGCTTGCGCACCGGCAAGGCGCGCACGGTATTGAAGGACGCCCAGCAGACCTTGGTGGATTTCAGCCTGATCACCCATGCCTTGCAGGAAGCGGCCTACCCGTTGTTCAGCAAAGAGCTACGCACTTACCCACACATACATTTGACCAAGCGTGAACGCGAGTGCCTGAAATGGGCCGCCGATGGCTTGACCGCGGCCGAAATCGCCACACAATTGAGCCGCTCATTGGCAGTGGTCACCTTGCACCTGGCTTCGGCGATGCACAAATTGGGTGCAAAAAACCGCGTCCAGGCAGTGGTACGTGCCACCCATTACCGGCTGCTCGAAGATTGATTCGCCGGCAAAACCTAGCTGTTTTGCTAGTTACTTAAACTTCTCGTGCGGACTATCGTTGCCCTGATCCTTTTTTTCAGAGCAGGGTACGAAATGGAATTCATCGAAAAAGTCCGCGAAGGCTATGCAACCTTTGGTGCCTACCAGACCTGGTATCGCGTTACTGGCGACCTGACCACCGGCCGCACACCCTTGGTGATCATCCATGGCGGCCCTGGTTGCACCCACGACTACGTCGACGCCTTCAAGGACGTCGCCGCCAGCGGTCACGCGGTCATTCACTACGACCAACTGGGCAACGGTCGCTCCACTCATTTGCCCGACAAAGACCCGTCGTTCTGGACCATCGGCCTGTTCCTCGACGAGTTGAACAACCTGCTGGATCATCTGCAAATCAGCGATAACTACGCGATCCTCGGCCAGTCCTGGGGCGGTATGCTCGGCAGCGAACACGCGATATTGCAGCCCAAGGGCCTGCGCGCGTTCATCCCGGCCAACTCGCCGACATGCATGCGTACCTGGGTCAGCGAGGCTAACCGCCTGCGCAAATTGTTACCAGAAGGGGTGCATGAAACCCTGCTCAAGCATGAACAGGCCGGCACCTACCAGGACCCGGAATACCTCGCCGCTTCGCGGATTTTCTACGATCAGCACGTTTGTCGCGTCAACCCGTGGCCGGAAGAAGTGGCGCGCACCTTCGCCCAGGTGGATTCAGACCCGACGGTGTACCACGCCATGAGCGGCCCGACCGAGTTTCATGTCATCGGCAGCTTGAAAGACTGGAACGTGATTGGCCGCCTGTCGGCGATCAACGTACCGACCCTGGTGATCTCCGGGCGACATGATGAGGCCACGCCGCTGGTGGTCAAGCCGTTCCTGGATGAGATCGAAGACGTGCGCTGGGCACTATTTGAAGACTCCAGCCACATGCCCCACGTAGAAGAACGCCAGGCCTGCATGGGGACAGTGGTGAAGTTTTTGGATGAGGCGTGTTCGGTGCCGCATCAAGAGCTCAAGGTTGGTTGAATTCAAATACGGGAGAGAGCTTCAGTTAAGAACATCTGCCGCGACCAAACTCTTGTAGTGAGCGGGCTTGCCCCGCGCTGGGTGGCGAAGCCGCCCCAAAACCTGCTACCGCGTTTACCTGACACACCGCGGTGATTGGATTGGGGTGGCTCCGCCACCCAGCGCGGGGCAAGCCCGCTCACTACAGATGATTGCATTGGGGCAAGCCCCCTCCCACATTTAGACTTCGGTAGTTTCAGGTTTTACGGCCTTCCTGGGGGCATCGGCTACCAGCGGAATCTCCTTCCCTTCAGCGTCAAACAACTTGCCGCCGCTGAAGTAGTCGCCATCACGCAGTTCCGACACATCACGAAAGCACAAGCTGCGCTCCGTCCCCGCCACAAATACCGATTGCTGGTCCGAGTTACCGGCGGTGAAGTGGTTGAACGCCAGGTTCAGCAGGATCGCCATGATCGCCGACGAACTGATCCCCGAATGAAAAATGGTCGCGAACCAGGTCGGGAAGTGATCGTAGAAGTTCGGTGCAGCGATGGGAATCATGCCGAAACCGATTGAAGTGGCGACGATGATCAGGTTCATGTTGTTGCGATAGTCCACCTTGGACAAGGTGCGAATACCACTGGCCGCCACGGTGCCGAACAGCACGATCCCAGCACCGCCGAGTACCGAGGTCGGCACCGCCGCGATCACTCGGCCCATAAAGGGCAGCAAGCCAAGCACCACCAGGAACACCCCGCCCGTGGCCACCACGAAACGGCTTTTCACGCCGGTCACTGCCACCAACCCGACGTTCTGAGCGAATGCACTCTGGGTGAACGAACCGAAGATCGGCGCGAACATGCTCGACAGCATGTCTGCCCGCAGGCCATTACCCAGGCGTTTGGAATCGACTTTGGTGTCGATGATCTCGCCCACGGCCAGGATATCCGCCGAGGTCTCCACCAACGTCACCATGACCACAATGCACATGGAAATGATCGCGGCCACATGAAAAGTGGGCATGCCGAAATGGAATGGCGCAGGGAAACCGAACATCGGCCCTTGGGCCACACCGGAAAAGTCCGCCATGCCCAGGAATACCGCGATCACCGTGCCGATCACCATGGCCAGCAGGATCGACAGGCGAGAAATGGTCGCGCTGCCGATCTTGCTCAGCAGCAGCACCAACACCAGCGTCAGTGCGGCCAAGCCGATATTGGACATGCTGCCGAAGTCCGCTGCGCGGCTATTGCCGCCCATGGCCCACCGCGCCGCAACGGGCATCAGGGTCAGGCCGATGGTCGTGATGACGATACCCGTCACCAACGGCGGAAAAAACTTGGTGATCCTGGAGAACACTGGCGTGATCAGCAGCCCGATAAACGACGCGGCCATCACCGCCCCGAGAATCGCCGGCACTCCACCCGCACCATCACTGCCGACAATCGCCACCATCGTCGCCACACCGGCGAACGACACGCCCTGCACCAGCGGCAACTGACAGCCGAAGAACGGCAGGCCGAGGGTTTGCAACAAGGTCGCCAAACCACCCGCGAACAACGATGCCGCGATCAGCAGGCCGATATCGGCTGGGGATAACCCGGCCGCCTGGCCGACGATCAACGGCACTGCGACGATGCCGCCGTACATGGTAAGGACATGCTGCAGGCCGTAAGCCATGTTGGCGGCGACGCCGAGATTTTCATCTTCTGGTCGCTGCGATGACGCCTTCGGGATAGTCATGGTGAGGGGTTCTCTGTTTTTGTTGTGCAAGCACTGTATGCAATGTTAGGACTGGATGTCCATAGAGTTGTATACAATCAATTGAACAAGATACCCTCCAACGGCGTTACAAAAACAATTCGGCCGTCATAAGCCAGAACGCCAAAGGACCTAAAATAATGAAAAAGGCATTACAAGGCGCAACCGTTGCCCTCACCCTCCTCGGCGGCGGGGAGGCCGTCGCGTTGGAATGGATGAACAACAGCGTCGGATTTCGCTACGGGCAACACTTCACCAACCCGAATAACCCCGACGATTTCAGCAAGCGCATCTACAGCTTTACCCACGCCAGTGGCTACCAGTACGGCAGCAACTACCTGAACCTCGATGTGTTCCTCTCCGATAGCCGCGACCCACGCAAGGGCACCGATCACGGTGGCAGTGAGGTGTACGCCGTCTACCGGCACCAGTTGTACGCCTCGCGGGTATTCGACATGCCGCTCGGCACCGGGCTGATCAAGGACTACGCGCTGACCCTGGGCTTTGACGCCAACCGCAACAACAACTTCGCCTCAGCCAAGAAACGTGCGCTGGTGATCGGCCCGACCTTGAAGTTCAACACCGTCGGCGTGCTGGACCTGAGCCTGATGTACTACAAGGAACGGAACCACACCGGCATCCCCGGCGCGAAAGAGTCCAATCGCACCTTCGACGATACCTACATGCTCAACCTGACGTGGATGCGACCCTTTGAAATCGCCAGCCACGCGGTGAAATTCCAGGGTTTCATCAATTACGTCGGGGAAAAAGGCGAGGACTACCATGGCCGCGATACCGCGCCGGAAACGCTGATGCGCACCGCGTTGATGGTGGCGGTACGGCCGGGGAAAAGCGTCAAGCCGAACCTGTATCTCGGGGTGGGCTACGAGTACTGGCACAACAAATTCGGCGTGGACGGCGGCCGGGGCAGTCGCACATCCACGCCAACGCTGAATATGGAAGTAACGTTCTAACTGAAGGAACCCAATCAAAATGTGGGAGGGGGCTTGCTCCCGATAGCAGTCGTTCAGTCAACACATCTGTGCCTGATACACCCCTATCGGGAGCAAGCCCCCTCCCACACTTTTGACCTCCTTGTCAGTTAAGCGCTGGCCAACTCCGAGTCATCAGCCTTCGGCCGCGCCAGCCAGTAACCCAACACCGCCAATGGCGCGGTCGCCAGCATCACGATCGCGGTGATCAGCAGCGGCTGATCGAGCATCGACGAGACCAACAGGCTGCTGAGAAAGCACAGGCCCAACTGCAGGGTATTTTGCAGTGCTGCCGCCTTGCCGGAATTCTCCGCAAACGGCATCAGTGCATTCGCCACTACGATGGGGTAACTGGCGCCATTGACCAGGGCCATCAGACAAAACGGAATCAGCAAGGTAGTCAGGGTCGGCACCGTCAATGTGGCGACCAGATACAACGCCACCATGCTGATGCAATAAGCCATCAGCAACCAGGGCAACAGGGTTTTGCCCTGGTAATGCTGCAACGCACTGCGGCAGCTGTAACCACCGATCAGGAAGGCCAGAGTCGGCAATACGTAGCTCAAGCCAATGTCATTCGGGCTGTAACCCATGCCGCCAAGGATGAAGGGCGAAGCGGTCAGCCAGGCGAAGAAACTGGCGGAGCACGCTGCAAAGATCATCACGTTGCCGGTGAACACGCGGGAGGTCAGCAACTGGCCATAGCCGAGGCGCGAAGGTTCGCTCTCCTCTGCCTGACGCTTCTGCATCTTGCGCAGGAACAACGTTGGCAGCAGCAACAACAGCGACACGCCCAGCAGCACGCCGAAGATCGCCTGCCAGCCAAAGTGATTCAACACCACCGCCCCCAACAACGGTGCCAGGGCCGGCGACAGCGACATCAGCGGCATGATGCTGGCGAACACGCGGTGAGCCTTGTCGGCCGGGTAGCGGTCGATCACCAAGGCCTGCCAACTCACGGCGGCGGAACACACGCCAATCGCC
Source organism: Pseudomonas sp. (assembly GCF_050739995.1). GTDB lineage: Bacteria > Pseudomonadota > Gammaproteobacteria > Pseudomonadales > Pseudomonadaceae > Aquipseudomonas. Next base: position 16,870 of record NZ_JBOICG010000542.1, read on the forward strand.
TGGATGAAGCGCAATGCCAGCAGCTGCGGCGCGGTCTCGACCCAGAACATGCCCAGGCAGCCCAACACAAACAGGCTCAGACCCGTGAGCAAGACCGGTTTACGCCCCAGACGGTCAGACAGCGGCCCCCACAGCAACTGCCCTACGGCAAAACCGGCGAGGAAAATACTCAAGCTGGCGCCCACGGCACCCGCGCCAATCTGCAACTGCTCGCCCATGGCGCCGAACGCCGGCAAGTACATGTCCATGGCGAGATAACCGAGCATGCTCAGCCCCGCCAGATATCCGGTAAAACCAAAAGAATTTTTCATCGAAACCTTTGAGAACCTGCCATCAAACTATTTGCTGACCGGCGCCCATTATGAAGCTGACAGTTTTGCTGTGAAGCGATAATAATTGGACACTCTTATCAATATTTTTAAAGGCAACCCCATGTGGTCCGAATACTCTCTGGATGTGGTCGACGCCGTGGCGCGCCATGGCAGCTTCAGCGCTGCTGCCCAGGAATTGCACCGCGTGCCGTCGGCCATCAGCTACACGGTGCGCCAACTTGAAGAATGGCTGGCAGTGCCGCTGTTCGTGCGTCGGCACCGCGATGTCGAACTGACCCCAGCCGGCCGTCTGTTTATCGACGAAGCCCGTGGGGTGATGAAAAAAATGCTCGGCACGCGACGTTTGTGCCAGCAAGTGGCAAATGGCTGGAGCGGCCAATTGAAAGTCGCAGTGGACTCCATCGTCAAACCCCAGCGCTGTCGGCAATTGGTTCTGGACTTCTACCGGCAGTTCCCCGAGGTGGAGTTGTTGCTGGAATACGAGGTGTACAACGGCGTATGGGACGCCTTGGCCGACGAACGCACCGACATTGTGATCGGCGCCACCAGCGCAGTACCGGTGGCCAGCCACTTCACGTTTCGCGACATGGGTTTGTTGAATTGGTTGTGCGTGGTCAGCGCCAAGCACCCCTTGGCGGCGGTAGAGGGTTTGCTCAGTGACGATCAATTGCGCCCGTTCGCCTCACTGTGCATGACCGACACCTCACGCAACCTGCCCAAGCGCGACACCTGGACCCTGGATAACCAACGTCGCCTGGTGGTGCCCAACTGGGCCTCGGCCCTGGATTGCCTGCGCGATGGCCTGTGCGTCGGCATGGCGCCGGCGCATCAGGTATTGCCGTGGATCGAGCGCGGCGAACTGGTGGCGTTGCAACTGCACCGCCCCTTCCCCGCCAGCCCGTCGTGCGTGGCCTGGGCCCAGAACAAACTGTCCCCGGCCATGACGTGGCTGCTGGAGTACTTGGGAGATACGCAAACCATGAACCAGGAATGGCTGAATGGGCCACATCTTTGAAAATCACGCCGTTCAACTGTGGGAGCTGGCTTGCCTGCCCCCACATTCAGGCCATATTTCAATCCAGTAAACGGGTGATGGCGCGCACGATCATTTCGACCTCCTTGGCGTCCAGGGTCAACGGCGGCAGCAGGCGAATGATCTTGCCCCGCGTCACGTTGATCAACAGCCCCTGTTCCTGGGCAGCACGCTGGGCCAGGTCGCGATAAGGGCTGGCCAGTTCAATACCGACCATCAAGCCCTGCCCACGAATTGCCAGCACCTGTGGGTGTTCGCTCAACTCCACCCGCAACCGCGCCAGCAAGCGTTCGCCCTGTTGCGCCGCGTTCTGCAGCAAACCTTGCTCTTCAATGATATCCAGCACGGTGCAGCCCACGCGGCACGCCAACGGGTTACCGCCAAAGGTGCTGCCGTGGCTGCCTGGGGTGAACAACTGCGCCACGGCGGCACGCGCCAGGCAAGCGCCGATGGGGACACCGTTACCGAGGCCTTTGGCCAGGGTCATCACGTCCGGAACAATGCCCTCATGCTGGAACGCGAACCAACTGCCGGTACGGCCGATGCCTGTCTGGATTTCGTCGAGCATCATCAGCCAACCCTGGCGTGTGCAGTGATCACGCAGCGCTTTCAGATAACCGGGCGGTGCAAGCAGCACACCACTTTCGCCCTGGATCGGTTCCAGCAAGACGGCCGCGATGCGCGGGCCGAATTGTTGAGTGATCGCTTCCAGGGCCGCCATATCGCCGAAGCCCACTTTGAGAAAATCCCCCGGCAAGCGCTGGAAACCCAAGCGCACCGACGGTCCATCGCTGGCCGCCATCGTGCCCAGGGTGCGGCCATGAAAGGCGTTTTCCATCACCACCACCAGCGGCTCTTCGATACCCTTTTTCCAACCGTGCAACCGCGCCAATTTCAGTGCCGTCTCGTTGGCTTCGGCACCCGAGTTGTTGAAGAACGCGCGATCCAGGCCGGACAAGTGTGTCAGACGCCGAGCCAGCTGTTGCTGCCAGTCGATGCTGTAGAGGTTGGAGGTGTGCAGCAACAAGCCGGCCTGTTCACTGATGGCCGCCACCAGTTTGGGGTGGGAGTGCCCGACATTGGTGACCGCCACGCCGGCCACGGCATCCAGGTACTCGCGGCCTTGCTGGTCCCAGAGGCGCGTGCCCAGGCCACGGGTGAAGCTCAGGGCCAAGGGTTGATAAGTGGTCATCAGGCAGGCGGCGGTCATGGTGGCGGGCTCCAGTACATCGTTGTGATGGGTGCAGTATCGTTAGCCACCTGAGCTGGATAAACTGCGCATTCCTGCAATGACTTTAAACCAGGGCTTTATAATGGATCTGTTCCAGGCGATGTCGGTGTACGTGAAGGTCGTGGAGACCGGCAGCATGACCGCCGCCGCGCAAGAGTGCGGAATGTCAACCACCATGGTCGGCAACCATATGCGCGCGCTGGAACAACGGTTGGGGGTCAGCTTGCTCAAGCGCACCACCCGCAAACAAAGCCTTACGGAATTCGGCGGGCAGTACTACCAACGCTGTCTGGAGGTGCTGGGGCTGGTGGCCGACTCTGAGCTACTGGCGGAGCAGATCCACAGCGAAACTCCCAAAGGCAGCCTGCGTATCACCGCACCACCGGTGTTCGGTACCGAACGCCTCACCCCGGCTTTGTGCGAGTTTTCCCGGCGCTACCCGCAGATCAATCTGTATGTAGAGCTGAGCAATGAGCGGATGGACCTGGTTGATAGTGGCTTCGACGTGGCTATCCGCCTTGGCGAGTTGGAAACTTCAAGCCTGATCGCCAGGCCCATGCAGGCCTACACTCTGACCCTCTGCGCGTCACCCGCGTACTTGGCGCGACGTGGCATTCCGCAGACGCCCGACGACCTAAAGCAGCACGACTGTCTGGCGTTCGCCTACCCGGCGAACGATAACTGGCGTGACACCAGCAACCTGTGGCGCATGACCGGCGAGGAAGGTGAAGTAGAGGTTCCGGTGTCCGGGTCATTGATCATCAACAGCTCGCAGGGCTTGCGCCAGGCGGCCGTAAACGGCATGGGCATCATCATGTTGGCCGATGCCCTGGTGCAACCGGACCTGGACAGCGGCAAGCTGGTAGCCTTGTTAACCACCTACCAACTGCATTGCCGCCCCATGCACCTGCTCTACAGACAGGACCGCTACCGCCTGCCCAAACTGCGCGCCTTTGTAGATTTCGCCATGGAAAAATGGGCGCGCTAGAATCTCACGTCCATCTCACGCAGGCGCTGCGCGGTACGCTCGGCCGACACATGGTGAATGCCCTGCCAACCAAGAGCGACGGCCGCTTCGATATTGCCGGCAACATCGTCGATAAATACCACTTCACCGGGCTGGATATCAGGTAAATGGGCGCGCACCTGGGCGAGGCTCGCGTGATAAATCGCCGCATCCGGCTTGATCTGCTTCAACTCGCCCGACACCACGATATCGCGAAAACGCTGCAGGAACGGGTAGTTGGCACGCGCATAAGGGAAGGTCTCGGCAGACCAGTTGGTGAGCCCAAACAATGGCATGCCGGCTTCATGCAACGCTTCGAGAATCGCCACACCTTCGGGCAGCGGTCCGCGCAGCATTTCGTGCCAGCGATCGTAGTAGGCCTGGATCAAGGGTTCATGCTGAGGGTATTGGTCGATCAACCTGCGGGTGCCTTCCGCCAGGGTACGACCGGCGTCCTGCTCGGTGTTCCAGGCTTGGGTGCAGATGTTATCGAGAAACCATTGCCGTTCGTGGTCGTCGGCAATCAGCTTGCGGTACAGGTGTTGCGGGCTCCAGTCGAACAGGACACCGCCGAAATCAAAAACGACTGCACGAATCGTCATACACTCCTCCCATCAGCGTGGCATCAGAGATCACAGTCTTGCATACCTATTGCCCAAGGCAGTAAGAAAGCTAACGTAAGATCGCTCTGATAGTTTCAAGGTCCGCGTACAACACATTTCGTCGGTGCCACTCTATTCGGGCTTAGAACTCTATCACCTGAGTTTTCCGCACCTTTGGTCATACTTTTTCTCCCCCACAAAAAGACGCTTTCATTAAAGTCGCCTGTGTGACAGAAGGAACGCCCCCACTTGGAACGGACTCGCCAATGGTCTTGCAAACATGTTTGGGAGATGTTCAATGACACACTTACTGACGCCTACTATTTCTCCTTCCGCCCTCAGCTTGGAATGGTTAAAACACACCATCTCAAACCAGCCGAACAATACCGTTCAACCGACAAACGATCCCGCAAGAGCCTCATTTGAACGTATCAAAGAGTTGACAGGGATAGTCTCCAGCCACCTTATGCCTCTTCAACATATAGCTGCAACAACTAACACCATCATTGGCATACGTCCGGTAGAAAACGTCGCCACCGGGCTTATAGAGGCGGGCCACCCTACGAAGGACTTTCACATCAAAGGGAAAAGTGCCAATTGGGGGCCGCAAGCCGGCCTCATTTGTACAAACCAATCATTCAGCAAGCTTGAAAAGTTTGCGAAGGATGCACCTGGAAAAGTTACCCAAGCCAACGAGCAAGTCCAAGACTGCATCAATGAAGGACATGCCGTTGCCATCCCGTTGACGGTATCCCGACAGCGTCTCGGCGAATTGATAGACCTCGGCCTGCTCACTCAGCTGGCACCCAGCGAACGCCACGGCGCGCTGCGCTTCAGCGCGCTGGCGCCCACTCAGCAGCTGTATACGTTCGAAGCCAAGCGCACATCGTCCTCAGGTGAAAACTACCTCATTACCCATGATGGCAAGCCCGTTGAAGTATTGGCAAAAAGCCAAGATGGCAAACCCATTACGGCCGATTATGACTTGCACATCGTAGCGCCTCATTTAAGCGACTTCGGTTCTCAGGACAAAATTCCGGTACCCGATGTCGCCCATAGTGTTTTCAAGAGCCGGGTTGATCAATACAAGCAGCGTCATACGGACACACGCCCCTACCAAGTACCTGCCCTCTTACGTGCAGACTATGAAAGTGCTTCGAACTTCTATCAGAAAGAACATCCTGACCTTGGCAATGCGACACCACGAATCAAACACATGATAGAACTGATCAATAACAAATTAGTCGGTAACGGAGAAAGAGTAGTTCACCACAACGCAGACTCCGGCAGCCCAGCAACAGACGAGGCTGCCAACTATCCAGCGACATTTTTTTTACCGACCAAACTGGGTCAATTCGACAAAATCTGTATTATTCGTGACAACAAAGAGATGGCGAACTTTATAAAAACGGCTAAAAACAGCGGATATCATGTGCTGTTGAATCCACTGTGGGAAGGAGAAGTATCCAGTATCAAGAGATCCAGCTTCACCCATGCCCATTCGCGCCTGGCATCAGCCTTTCGCCATGGCTGAATACTCCGGGGGGAGGAACAAAGCAGCAGCCTCATAAACAGGGTTATCGAGGCTGCTGCCCATGCCTTATGCCGAGATCAGACCGTTGATCTTCACGGTCGGATTCACGTCGGCATCATAATCCACGCCGTCGATTTCAAAGCCGAACAAGCGCAGGAACTCAGCCTTGTAACCGGCAAAATCGCTGATCTCGTTGACATTGTCGTCGGTCACCTGGTTCCACAGTGCAGCCACGGCGTCCTGGACTTTCGGCTCCAACTCGGCCAGGTCGGCGCGCAGGCGGCCGTCCGCGTCCAGCTTGGGCTCTTTACCGTACAGGCTGTCCTTGAACAGGCCGTAGACCTGCTCGATGCAACCTTCGTGGGTGCCCTGCTCTTTCATCACCTTGAACAGCAATGACAGATACAGCGGCATGATCGGGATCGCCGAGCTGGCCTGGGTGACCACGGCCTTGAGTACCGATACACGGGCGTCGCCCTTCAGCGCAGCGAGGTTGTCGCGCAGGGTCAGGACTTTCTTGTCCAGGTCTTTCTTGGCTTCGCCGATGGAGCCGTTCCAGTAGATATCCTGGGTCAGCTTCTCGCCGAGGTAGGTGAACGCGGTGGTCTTGGCACCTTCGGCCAGCACGTCGGCGTCACGCAGTGCGTCGATCCACAGCTGCCAGTCTTCGCCGCCCATCACTTTGACGGTACCGTCGATTTCTTCCTGGGTGGCCGGTTCAAGGGTGGTGTCGACCACAACGCCTTTGTCTGTGTTGATACCGCGCAGGGTCACGGCCTTGCCGATCGGCTTGAGGGTGGAGTTGTGCACCACGCCTTGCGGGTCGGTACGGCGTGGCGCGGCCAGGCTATAGACCACCAGATCGATCTTGCCCAGGTCTTTCTTGATAGTTTCGATGGTCAGGCGCTTGATCTCGTCGGAGAACGCGTCGCCGTTGATGCTCTTGGCGTACAAGCCTTTTTCGACGGCAAACTTCTCGAACGCGGCGCTGTTGTACCAGCCGGCGGAGCTCAGCTTGCCTTCTTCGCCTTCTTTCTCAAAAAACACGCCCAGGGTATCGGCGCCGCAACCAAACGCAGCACTGATGCGCGCGGCCAGGCCGTAACCGGTGGAAGCGCCGAGGACCAGCACCTTTTTTGGGCCGCCTTCGATGGCGCCATGCTGGGTTACGTAATCGATCTGTTCCTTGACGTTCGCTTCACAGCCAACAGGGTGAGCGGTCACACAGATAAAGCCACGAACCCGCGGTTTGATGATCATAAAAATTCTGCCTCTTCCAAGGTGCCGAAGGCCAATAGTGGCCATTCAACTTCAATCGTACCGGTCTATGACGTCCGAAAAACCGAAGCGTCACGATAGACGCAAATCTTCTGTTCTCAAAATTCAATCCACAAAACACCCGGGCGGCCACGGCCCGCGTTAAAAATTGTGCCGGGGCTTCACAAAATCGCAATATTTAAACCGCCCGCCGCCGCCATAAAGCCCTATCATGACCAGATTGTTTCGCTTTGTTTCCGGTCCGGAGCCATGTTTCATGAGTAAAAGTGCTGTTCGCAAAAAGCTGGTATCAGTTGCCTGGGTGCTCGGCGTTCTGCTGTTTATCTACTGCTTCCCGCGCACCAGCCTGGTGTTTCTGCTGCTGGTGGTGTTCTGCGGCCTGTACGATTTCCTGCGCAACGGCCTGTACGACCGCGACACCATCAAGAAGTATTTCATCGGAAATGGTCGCAATACGTGGATATTGGCCCCGTTCAATACCCTGTTCGACCTGTTCAGCAGCCGCAACCGCCATGTCTACACCATGCGCGACCTGCCGCCCGCCTGGCGCGAAGACCTGCAACAGGTGATCGATGACGCCATGGCCAACAAAGATGAAATCATCAGTTACCTGGATGAGCGCATGGCCGAGAAAAAGCGCGGCATGCTGTTTTTCCAATGGTATGGCCGACCGATCGAAACCACGCTGGACATCCCGCAACTGCGCAAGAAACTGCCATTTGTGAAGACCATTGGCGTCTCGGTGTTCAACGAGAACCGTTCGACGTCCTTCCACTTCGGCCCCCTGCGCATGATGTTCCGTGTGCTCTACAACATGGCACCGGCACCGCACCACGAAGGCGTCTACATCCAGGTGGGCAAGCACAAGCACTACTGGCACGACGACCCACTGTTTATTTTCGATGACACCTTGATGCATGCGTCCTTCAACAAGAACGATGCAAAACGTTACTGCCTGTTCATCGATATCGTGCGGCCAACTCCGCTGCCGTTCGTGCTCAACGCTGTGATCTCGGGCTTTGCCGGCCTGGTCTTCACCCTGCGTCGGGTTTTCTACAAAAACTGGAAGCTGATTCAGTAAGTTCTGCGGCATGATGGTGCCGGACGGTGTTTGCGCCCTGCCTGTGAGGCGGCCAGAATAACTGTCTAGTGCGACCGAGTTCGGCGCTCATCATTCTCAAGTCATCGCCACTCCTCATGGGCGGCGATGGCTGTGCTTTCAAGGAATCAGAATGCCCCAACGTCAAGTCATCAATGCCTCCGTCAGCCCCAAGGGCAGTCTCGAAACCCTGTCTCAACGTGAAGTGCAACAACTGAGTGAAGCCGGTTCCGGCAGCATCTACACGCTGTTCCGCCAATGCGCCCTGGCAATCCTCAACACCGGCGCGCATATCGACAACGCCAAGACCATCCTCGACGCCTACAAAGACTTTGAAGTGCGTATCCACCAGCAAGACCGTGGCGTACGCCTGGAACTGCTGAATGCCCCCGCCGACGCGTTCGTCGATGGCGAAATGATCGCCAGTACCCGTGAGATGCTGTTCAGCGCCCTGCGTGACATCGTCTACACCGAGAACGAGCTGGATAGCCAGCGCATCGACCTGAGTAACTCCCAAGGCATCACCGACTACGTGTTCCACCTGCTGCGCAATGCCCGCACGTTGCGCGCCGGGGTCGAGCCCAAGATCGTCGTGTGCTGGGGCGGCCACTCCATCAACACCGAAGAATACAAATACACCAAGAAAGTCGGGCACGAGCTGGGCCTGCGCAGCCTTGACGTGTGCACCGGCTGCGGCCCCGGCGTGATGAAAGGCCCGATGAAAGGCGCGACTATTTCCCACGCCAAGCAACGCATCATCAATGGTCGTTACCTGGGCCTGACCGAACCCGGCATCATTGCCGCCGAAGCGCCAAACCCCATCGTCAACGAGCTGGTGATCCTGCCGGACATCGAAAAACGCCTGGAAGCCTTTGTGCGCGTCGGCCACGGCATCATCATCTTCCCGGGCGGCGCCGGTACGGCCGAAGAGTTCCTGTACCTGCTGGGCATCCTGATGCACCCGGACAACCGAGACTTGCCGTTCCCGGTCATCCTCACCGGGCCAAAACACGCCGCGCCGTACCTGGAACAATTGCACGCGTTCGTCGGCGCCACCCTGGGCGAAGCCGCGCAGAAGCACTACCAGATCATCATCGACGACCCGGCCGAAGTGGCACGGCAGATGACGGCCGGCCTCAAGGCGGTGAAGCAGTTCCGCCGCGAGCGCAACGATGCGTTCCACTTCAACTGGCTGCTGAAAATCGACGAAGGCTTCCAGCGCCCGTTCGACCCGACCCACGAAAACATGGCCAGCCTGCAACTGAGCCACACGCTGCCGCCCCATGAACTCGCTGCCAACCTGCGCCGCGCGTTTTCAGGCATCGTAGCCGGCAACGTCAAGGATAAGGGCATTCGCCTGATCGAACAGAACGGCCCCTACGAGATCCATGGCGACCCGGCCATCATGAAACCGCTGGATGAGTTGCTGAAGGCCTTCGTGGCCCAGCACCGCATGAAGTTGCCGGGTGGCGCGGCGTATGTACCGTGTTATCGAGTGGTGCAGTGAACTAGCGCAGTACCGCCACCTATTTGATTTCCACCAATAGGCCGGGGTGTGCCAGTTCGGACACCCCGATCGTGGTCCAGGCGCAATGCCCACGTGGAAACAAGCAGTTTTTCACCTCGTAGCCGGCGCGTTCGACAATGAGCCGCATGGTGGGAGGAATGTCAGTCATATGCTGTATCTCTTTGCAGACGTTTTGGAAGTGTCGACGGAACGAACCGAGCTATCGTTTCACTTGTTCCGATCAACTCACACCAGAAGAGCAGCCTATGGACCAACGGATCTTGTCCTCCATAATTCCTTACCCTAAGGTAAGGAACATCACGATGGAGATCTTCAATATGGCAACCGCCACACTGACTTCAAAAGGGCAAATCACCATTCCGGTCCAGGTCAGAACAGCCTTGGGCCTGGAAACGGGAGACCGCGTAGAGTTCGTCGAGATGGAAGACGGCAAGTTTTCCATCATTGCAGCCAGTAAAACCGTACACGATCTCAAGGGACTGATCCGCAAACCAGCCAAGGCTGTCTCAATCGAGGCAATGAACCACGCCATCGCTGCCCAAGGAGCAAAAGCCGGATGATCGGCCTGGATACCAACGTGTTGGTGCGCTATGTCACCCAGGATGATCCCGTCCAATCCCGCAAGGCATCTGAATTGATCGAATCACTCACTACGCTTTCACCGGGCTTTGTCAGCCTGGTATCAGTGGTGGAGTTGGTGTGGGTTTTACAAAGCTGCTATCAATGCGCCAAAGGTGAATTGGTGACTGTTTTGGAAACACTGTTGCGCACCCGCGAATTGACCATTGAGCAGGCCGAAATCGTCTGGCAGGCACTTCGAAAATTCACTGCAAGCAAAGCCGACTTTGCCGACTGCCTGATAGAGCGTTGCGGCCATTCGGCTGGGTGTGAATACACCGCCACTTTTGACCTGAATGCCGCCAAGGCTACGGGGATGAAACGGCTGAACTGAGCTATCGCGTTGCGGTGGTACTCAGGCTTTGGTAAAACCGCGTTCAAACCTGATCAAGAGAAACATCACGTGCGCAAGCTGCTTTTTACCCTCTTGAGCATGGCCCCCGCATTGGCCATTGCCGACGCCATCACCTGGCCCGACCTGCCAAAAACCTGCTTCGTCAGTGGGCGCTCCGCCACGAGTGTGGATGTCGACACCGGCTGTGCGGCGTTTCTGATCAATGTGAAAGGCAAGGCGGCGGGTACGCCGATCAAGCTGGATATTCCGCAATACGCCTTGCACATCGACGAAGCCACCGGCAAAGAAACGCCAGTGATCATCATCCAGGCCGAAGAGAACGGTGAGATCAAGGCCGTGGGCTATAGGGAGTTGAGCACCGACCAGCTCGGTGCTGCGTTGCTGCGGGAGGTTCGGCTTCTAGGCACCCAGAAGCCGATCTAGCCAGGGCTCAGCGAACCCAGCCACCGCCCTGCCAGTGGTACCCATCATTACGCTGCACCCAATGCGGATGCACATAGCGGTAGCCTTCGCGCACCGGCTCCCAATGGCCATGCACCGCCACGTATCGCCCGCCTTGCCAACGCCAGTAACCGCGCGACCACACATAGCCGTAACGTGCAGCCGGCTCGACTTCGATCACTTGAACCGGTGGCGGTTGCGGAGCGACGACTTCGACATACTCACGTTGCACCGGCCCGCGCTCATGCACCACACGCTCTTGCACACACCCAGACGCCGCGACGACCACTGCCGCCAATGCCGCATAACGTAGCAACATACAAAACCCTCGGGCGTAAACGCCCAACAAACACGCTGAAAATGCCCCCTTTCTTGCAGCCTCGCTCCTGCTTGGCTATGGGTTCTTTTTAACAGGTGATGTCTGTCGGTGGGCTGAACGGCGAGCACCTTAAGCCTGACCGAAACGCTGCAATACAGCCTCAACAAAGCGCCGCAGCTTGGCGGTGCGTTGCCGGTTTGCGATGTACACCAAATGCATTGAGCGACTCGGCGCGTCGTAGTCCGGCAGAACGCGCACCAGTTCCCCCCTGGCCAACGCCGCCCTCAAGAAGTCTTCAGGCCCGAGGACAATGCCAAAACCATCCAGGGCAGCCGACATCAAGGCCCGGCTTTCGTTGATCTGTAAGCGGCTGGAGACCGGCACCGCGTAAGTGGCCGCGCCTTGCTGGAACACCCATTCCCGATCAGCCGGGCGAGACCAGAAGGCGTAGCCCAGGCATTCGTGCAACTCAAGGTCTGCCAGCGTCAGCGGTGTACCGCGCGCCGCCAGATAAGCCGGCGCCGCGCAGGCTACCAGGCGATAAGGTGCCAAAGGTCTCGCCGTAAGGCTGGTAGTGGCCAGGGGGCCGATACGAAAGGCTACCTCATAGCCTTCCTCCACCAAGTCGACGAAGCGATCAGTCAGGTGCAGGTCGATTTCCACGTCCGGGTAATCGCGCAGGAATGCAGTGATCAGAGGCATCAGGCTATAGGAACCGAACGTCACCGGCGCGGTGATTCTCAACCTGCCGCGCGGCGTGTCATTCATAACCTGCGCGAGCGAGTCGGCGGCCTCGGCTTCTGTGAGGATATGCTTGCAGCGCTCGTAGTACACGCTCCCCAGCTCCGTCAGGCTTTGCCTGCGTGTGGTGCGGTTAAGCAGGCGCGCGCCCAGTCGCTGTTCAAGCGCGGCGACATGCTTGGCCACCATCTGCGGCGACATGCTCAAGCGCTCGGCCGCCCGCGCATAGGAGCCCAACTCGGCGGCCACGACGAAGGCATTCATGCTTGAAAGGCGATCCATCATTCCCTACTCCCAGTAACAACAGCGACACCAGAACGCCAATTTATCAGTGACTGGTTGCCAATCACCATAACCGCTCCCCCGTTTTACAGGAGCAAGGACATGAAGATTGGTGTGATAGGTGCGGGTTTCATCGGGCGTGCCGTGGCTGAATTGGCACTGGCGGCCGGTCACGAGGTGATGTTGAGCAACTCCCGTGGCCCGCAGACCATGAGCAGCGTGCTCAGCGGTATCTTGGGCGTGCTAGTGGGCAGCGCAGACGATGCCACACGATTTGGTGATGTGGTGTTGGTGGCGATCCCACTGGAGCACTACCGCTGCGTGCCGGCGCAGTGGCTGGAAGGCAAGGTAGTGATGGACGCCAACAACTACTATCCGGGTCGCGACGGGCATATTCCACAACTGGACAGCTTTGAAACCACCACCAGCCGACTGCTCGCCGAGCATCTGCCACACGCCCATGTGGTGAAGGTGTTTAACGCGATATTTGCACCCGACCTGACCCTAGACGCTCGCCCCCACGGCGCACCAGACCGCCGTGCCTTGCCGGTGGCAGCGGACAACGCGGCGGCGAAAACGCAAGTGATTCAACTGCTCGACGATTTGGGTTTCGACGCAGTCGATGCGGGTGGGCTGGATGAAAGCTGGAGGTTCGAACGGGCCAAGCCGGCGTACTGTATCCCGCTAGACCAAGCCGGCCTGAAGGCTGCATTGGCTGCAGCCGAGCGCACAGTTGAATTGCCCGCCGTCGAACGGACCCGCAGGTAAACACCCGTGCACAAAAAAGCCCGCTGACCGTCGCCGGTTCAGCGGGCTTCTTTACATCAGGACTCGGCTTACAGCGCCAGGTCAGATGCAGGCTTGCTCGGCTCGGCCGCAGGCTTGGCAGCCTCAGTAGCCTGTGGAGCAGCCGCTTGTGGAATCACAGGCGGGGTAGGCAGTTGCAGGATGTTGGCAGTGTAGGCCCATTCCTTGGCAACGGCTTCAGGGCTGTCGTTCAGCTTGGTGCCGTAGCTCGGTACGATCTGGTGCAGCTTGGCCTGCCACTCAGGGGTCGCCACCTTGTCCTTGAACACTTTCTGCAGCACGGTCAGCATGATCGGAGCCGCAGTGGATGCGCCTGGCGATGCACCCAACAGGCCTGCAATGGTGTTGTCGGCGGAGCTGACCACTTCGGTGCCGAGTTTCAGGACGCCGCCCTGCTCTTCGTCACGCTTGATGATCTGCACGCGCTGACCGGCTTGCCACAGGCGCCAGTCTTCTTTCTTGGCGTTCGGGAAGTACTCTTGCAGCGCCTTGAAGCGGTCGTCATCCGACAGCATCAGTTGGCCGGCAAGGTACTCGACCAGTGGGTATTCACGAATACCGACTTTGGTCATTGGCCAGATGTTGTGGGTGGTGGTGCTGGTCAGCAGGTCCAGGTACGAGCCTTCTTTCAGGAACTTGGTCGAGAAAGTCGCGAATGGGCCAAACAGGATCACGCGCTTGCCATCCAGCACGCGGGTGTCCAAGTGCGGAACCGACATCGGTGGCGCGCCAACCGACGCTTTACCGTAGGCCTTGGCCAGGTGCTGCTCGGCCACGGTTGGGTTATCGGTCACGAGGAACGAACCGCCCACTGGGAAGCCCGCGTATTCCTGAGCTTCAGGAATGCCCGACTTTTGCAGCAAGTGCAGTGCACCGCCACCGGCGCCGATGAACACGAACTTGGCGTCGGTTTCGGTCTTGGTGCCGTCTTTCAGATTTTTGTAGCTGACACGCCACGAACCGTCGGCGTTCTTGGTGATGTCC
>NZ_JBOICG010000543.1:0-4253 GCF_050739995.1 Pseudomonas sp.
GCTTGTGTGGGAGCCGGGCTTGCCCGCGATGCAGGCACCGAGATGTGTCAGTCACACCTCGATGATGCTATCGCAGGCAAGCCAGCTCCCACACAAGCCGGCTCCCACAGGAGTCCACTTAACTGTCCAGCGCTTTGTATTTTTCGCGCAGGTGGTTACGAATCCACACCGCCGACAGGTTGAGCGTGGCGATCACCAGCACCAGCAACAAGGCAGTGGCGTACACCAACGGCCGCGCAGCTTCGACGTTAGGGCTCTGGAAACCGACGTCATAGATATGGAAGCCCAGGTGCATGATCTTCTGGTCCAGGTGCAGGTACGGGTAGTTGCCGTCCAGCGGCAGCGATGGCGCCAGTTTCACCACACCCACCAGCATCAGCGGCGCCACTTCACCGGCGGCACGGGCCACGGCGAGGATCATGCCGGTCATCATCGCCGGGCTGGCCATCGGCAGCACGATCTTCCACAGCGTTTCCGCCTTGGTTGCACCCAGCGCCAGGGAACCTTCACGCACGGTGCGGGGAATCCGCGCCAAGCCCTCTTCAGTGGCCACGATCACCACCGGCACGGCCAGCAGTGCCAGAGTCAACGAGGCCCACAGCAGGCCCGGTGTACCGAAGGTCGGTGCCGGAAGGGCTTCAGCGAAGAACAGTCGGTCGACCGAGCCACCCAGTACATACACGAAGAAGCCCAGGCCGAACACGCCGTAAACGATGGCCGGTACACCCGCCAGGTTGTTCACCGCAATACGGATCACACGGGTCAGGGTGTTCTGCTTGGCGTATTCACGCAGGTACACCGCCGCCAGCACGCCGAACGGGGTCACGATAATCGCCATGATCAGGGTCATCATCACGGTGCCGAAGATGGCCGGGAAAATCCCGCCCTCCGTGTTGGCTTCCCGTGGGTCGTCACTGAGGAACTCCCAGACCTTGCTGAAGTAGACGCCGATCTTGGTCAGAGCGCCCATGGCGTTCGGCTGGTAGGCATGCACGACTTTGCCGATGCTGATTTCCACTTCTTTGCCGTTGGCGTCACGAGCGGTCAGGCTGTCGCGGTTGAACTGGGCGTGCAGGTCCGCCAGGCGCGCTTCGACTTCTTTGTAGCGGTTGTTCAGTTCGGCACGGCCGGACTCCATGTCTGCCTGTGCAGTGGCGTCGAGTTTGCCTTCCAGCTCCAGCTTGCGACCGTGCAGGCGGATGCGCTCCAGCCCGGCGTTGATCGCGCCGATATCCGACTTCTCCAGCGTCTTGAGCTGGGCGGCCAGCTTGTTGACGCGGTCGACACGGGCTTGCAGCTCAGGCCACGCAGCCTCGCCTTCGGCGACAACCTTGCCGTCTTGTTTGACGTTGATCAGGGTGCCGTAGAAGTTGCCCCATTCACGACGCTCGATGGCCATCAGGTCGACCGGCTTGGTCTGATCCTTCAACCACTCGCCGACGATCCAGGTGAAGTCGTTGCCATTCAGATCACGGTTGCCGACCTTGATCAGCTCGCGGGTCATGAATTCCGGACCTTGGTCCGGCACCGGTAGGCCCGCGCTTTTCAGGCGCTCGCGGGGCACTTCTTCCTTCTGCACCACTTCGCCGATGACGATATGGTTTTCCTGGCCCGGCACGTTGTAATTGGCCTGGATCAGGTCAGCCGGCCAGAAGTGACCCAGACCGCGTACCGCAATCACGGCAAGCAAGCCAATGGTCATGATGACCGCGATGGACACCGCGCCACCGCTGATCCAGACGCCGGGGGCGCCGCTCTTGAACCATCCATTCAGGGAGTTCTGTTTCACAGACTTCTACCTTTCTTAAAGCGACGAGTATTTCTTGCGCAGACGCTGACGAATCAGCTCGGCGAGGGTGTTCATGATGAAGGTGAACAGCAGTAGTACCAGAGCCGAGAGGAACAGCACGCGGTAGTGACTGCCGCCCACTTCCGACTCCGGCATCTCCACCGCCACGTTGGCCGCCAGGGTGCGCAGGCCCTCGAACAGGTTCATCTCCATCACCGGGGTGTTACCGGTGGCCATCAGCACGATCATGGTCTCGCCGACAGCGCGGCCCATGCCGATCATCAGCGCCGAGAAAATGCCCGGGCTGGCGGTCAGGATGACCACGCGGGTCATGGTCTGCCACGGCGTGGCGCCCAGGGCCAGGGAGCCCAGGGTCAGGCCGCGCGGTACGCTGAACACGGCGTCTTCGGCGATGGAGTAGATGTTCGGGATCACCGCAAAACCCATGGCCAGGCCGACTACCAGGGCGTTGCGCTGGTCGTAGGTGATGCCCAGGTCGTGGGAGATCCACATGCGCATATCGCCGCCGAAGAACCAGGTTTCCAAGTACGGGCTCATGTACAGCGAGAGCCAGCCCACGAACAGGATCACCGGGATCAGGATCGCGCTTTCCCAGCCATCCGGCACCCGCAGGCGCAGGGACTCAGGCAGACGGCTGAAGATGAAGCCCGCGACCAAGATGCCAATCGGCAACAACATCAGCAGGCTGAAAATCCCCGGCAAATGCCCTTCCACATACGGCGCCAGGAACAGGCCGGCGAAGAAGCCGAGAATCACCGTCGGCATCGCTTCCATCAGTTCGATCACCGGCTTGACCTTGCGGCGCAGGCTCGGGGCCATGAAGTAAGCGGTGTAGATCGCTGCGGCAACCGCCAGTGGCGCAGCCAGCAGCATGGCGTAGAACGCAGCTTTCAGCGTGCCGAATGTCAGCGGCGCCAGGCTCATCTTGGGTTCGAAATCGGTGTTGGCGGCGGTCGATTGCCAGACGTATTTAGGCTCGTCGTAGTTTTCGTACCAGACCTTGCTCCACAACGCGCTCCAGGAAACTTCAGGGTGCGGGTTGTCCAGCAGCAGCGGTTGCAACTTGCCGCCAGCTTCGACGATAACGTGGTTGGCGCGTGGCGACAGGCCGAACAGGCCTTGGCCGTCAACCACTGGGTCCACCAACAGGGTGCGGTGGGCGGTGCTGTGGAACACGCCGAACTTGCCCGAGGCGTCGAGGGCGGTGAAGCCTTTGCGACGTTCTTCAGCGGTGATTTCCACAACCGGCGCAGTGCTCATCTGGAAGGTACGGATCTGTTTCAGACGCTGTTCGCCATCCGGGTCGCGGGCCATGAACCACTGGGCCAGGCCGCCCTTGGAGTCACCGACGATCAGCGAAATGCCCCCCACCAACTGGGTGCTGGCAGTGATGTCTGCAGTGCCATCTTCCAACAGTTTGTAGCGACCGTTGAGGCTCTTGTCCCGCAGGCTGAACACGTCGGCCAGGGCGCGACCGTTGACCACATACAGCCATTGCTGGCGCGGGTCGATGAAGATCGCCTTCACCGGCTCAGTCATTTGCGGCAGCTCGATACGCTTCTGCTCGCTGGTGACTTCGCCGGTCATCATGTTTTCTTCGCGGCTCAGGCTCAGCACGTTCAAGTGCGAACCGGCGGAACCGGCCACCACCAACGAGGAGTCAGTGGCGTTGAGGGCCACGTGCTCCAGTGGACGGCCTTGATCGTCGAGGACGATCGGCGTTTCACCGTAAGGGTATTCCACAGCCGGGCTGATGGTTTTTTTGCCGTCCGGGTAAGACACTTTATAGGTGTGGCGGAATACCAGGGACTGGCCATTAGACAAACCGAGTATCACTAGCGGGCTGCCGGGTTGGTCTTTACCGATGGACACCACTTGGCTGCCGGCCGGCAGCGACAGGTCGATACGCTTGAGTTCAGCGCCTGTTTGCACATCAAAGAACAACGCCTGGCCCTTGTCGGAAACCCGCATGGCGACTTGGTTCTGTTCTTCAATCGAGATCATCAACGGCTTGCCGGCATCCTGAATCCACGCAGGCGTCAGCGCCGCTTCCTTGGTCAGCGAAGCACCTTGGAACAACGGTGCAACGACATAGGCCAGGAAGAAGAAAATCAGGGTAATGGCGCCGAGGACGGCGAGGCCGCCGACCAGTACGTACCAACGGGTCAGGCGATCTTTGAGCGCGCGGATGCGGCGCTTGCGTTGCAGCTCAGGCGTATTGAAATCAATGCGCTTGGGAGGAGAGGTCGTCGTCATGGTGGAATTGGCCAGATCATTCATGCGCACACCCTAGCGATCCTGTATGACAGAAAGATGACAATGCAGTGACGCAAGAAATCCGCCGCGGAGCAGGGCTGGCAGCGGATTAAAAATTAGGAGGTGTAGACGGCTAGTGTGGGAGCGGGCTTGCCCGCGATGACATCAATACGGTTCAACTCTACAC
>NZ_JBOICG010000544.1:0-4719 GCF_050739995.1 Pseudomonas sp.
TCGTTGTGCAGCACACGAGCGATGCGCTCAGCGGCTTCGTCGGTACCGTCGCAGACGATCACCATGCCGGAGTGCTGGGAGAAGCCCATGCCCACGCCACCGCCGTGGTGCAGCGACACCCAGGTCGCGCCGCTGGCGGTGTTGAGCAAGGCGTTGAGCAGCGGCCAGTCGGACACGGCGTCGGAACCGTCCTGCATGGCTTCGGTTTCGCGGTTCGGGCTGGAGACCGAGCCGGAGTCCAGGTGATCACGGCCGATCACGACCGGTGCCGACAGCTCGCCGCTGCGTACCATTTCGTTGAACGCCAGGCCCAGCTTGGCGCGCTGGCCCAGACCTACCCAGCAGATACGTGCCGGCAGACCCTGGAAGCTGATGCGCTCGCGGGCCATGTCCAGCCAGTTGTGCAGGTGGGCGTCGTCGGGGATCAGTTCTTTGACCTTGGCGTCAGTCTTGTAGATGTCTTGTGGGTCGCCGGACAGCGCCGCCCAACGGAAAGGGCCGATGCCACGGCAGAACAGCGGGCGAATGTAGGCGGGTACAAAACCCGGGAAGTCGAATGCGTTTTCCACGCCTTCTTCCTGGGCCATCTGGCGGATGTTGTTGCCGTAGTCGAAGGTCGGGATGCCTTGTTTCTGGAATTCCAGCATCGCTTTGACGTGCACGGCCATCGACTGCTTGGCGGCCTTGATCACAGCAGCCGGCTCGGTCTTGGCGCGGGCGCGGTATTCGTCCCAGGTCCAGCCAGCCGGCAGGTAGCCGTTGAGTGGGTCATGGGCGCTGGTCTGGTCGGTGACCATGTCCGGGCGCACGCCACGCTTGACCAGTTCCGGCAGGATTTCCGCCGCGTTGCCCAGCAGGGCGATGGAGATGGCCTTGCCTTCCTTGGTGTACTTGGCGATGCGCGCCAGGGCGTCGTCGAGGTCGGTGGCTTGCTCGTCGACATAGCGGCTGTTCAGGCGGAAGTCGATGCTGACCTGCTGGCACTCGATGTTCAGCGAGCAGGCACCGGCCAATGTGGCAGCCAATGGCTGGGCGCCGCCCATGCCACCGAGGCCGGCAGTGAGTACCCAACGGCCGGTGAGGTCGCTGTTGTAGTGCTGGCGACCGGCTTCGACGAAGGTTTCGTAGGTGCCTTGGACGATGCCTTGGCTACCGATGTAGATCCAGCTGCCGGCGGTCATCTGGCCGTACATGGCCAGGCCCTTGGCATCCAGTTCGTTGAAATGTTCCCAACTCGCCCAGTGCGGTACCAGGTTTGAGTTGGCGATCAGCACGCGCGGGGCGTTGCTGTGGGTCTTGAACACGCCGACCGGTTTACCGGATTGCACCAGCAGGGTTTCGTCATCATTCAGGTTGGTGAGGCTCTCGACGATCTGGTCGTAGCACTCCCAATTACGCGCTGCACGGCCGATACCGCCGTACACCACCAGCTCTTTCGGGTTCTCGGCCACTTGCGGGTCGAGGTTGTTCATCAGCATGCGCAGCGGCGCTTCAGTCAGCCAGCTTTTGGCGGTGAGCTTGGTACCGTGGGCGGCACGGATTTCGACGTCACGGTATTTTGTAGGCTTGGTCACTGCTAGGACTCCTCGGCGATCGATGCGCGAACATGGATGGTGCGAAGGAGAGTCTTACGCACACATCTTTACTTGTACATACAAGCATATGCAATCGAGCGGCCAACTTTCCTGAGGAGCTGTTGAGATTTTTTTGGAAGGCCTGTGTAAGCCTTGGAAATTAAGGCTTGGAGGCTGGGTGAAATTTATTGCCGAGGAGTTTTTCAGCGAGGGAAATTGTTCATCAAAGCCTAGCGTTGCGCCAAGCTGGGGCATTCGGTAACAAATTGGTGCGGGACTGGAAACACAAACAAATGTGGGAGCTGGCTTGCCTGCTCCCACAGTTTTAACCGCGTGCGGTCAGTTCGATCAGGCAGCAGCGGCCGCTGACAGCAATATCCAGCAGGCCGGTGTTACCGTCCACTTGCAGGCAATCGTGATGGCCCAGCTTTTGGTCCAGCACCTTCACTTCATCGGCGACGCTGAATATCAATACGGTGTGTGCGGTACTGAAGAACTGTTGCACACCGTCCACCCATTGCAACCGCGCGTGGTAACGCTCAGGCGAATAGATCAGGTTGAAATCGCGGATCGGCCCACTGACCAAGCGACATGACACCTCGCTCTCCCCCTTGAACGCGAACGGCTGCAACGGCAACAACCCACGCTGCTCCTCGCCATCCACCGTCAACACCATCCCCGCGCCTTTGATCACTGTGATCACACGTTGATAGCCGGCGAAGGTAGAGAAACCGCCCGACTCACCGATATCGGCAATCGACAGGCGCCAGCCAAAGCCATCCAGGCCAGTGCCTGCATCGCGGGTGATTTCTTCGGTACTGCCGCCGCCATTTTTCCACGGCATGCGCACGTAATCGGTGGCGCGCCAGACTTTCACTGCACTCATTTACTGAAACGTCCTTCCAGGCTGTGACGGGAACCGGGGTGGATCAAACGCGCGGCGGTCACCGGCTGGCGACCGGACCAGGTACGCCGGCGAATCAACAGGCACGGCTCGCTCAGCTCGATCTGCAATAACTTGCATTCCTCGGCGTCGGCAAGGATCGCCTCGACCACGTGCTCGCCTTCAGTGAGCGGCGCGACCTGATTGAGGTAGGCGTAAGGCGTTTGCTGGGTGAAATCCTGTTGCAGGTATTCCGGCGCGACCAGGGCGTTGACGAAGCGGTCTTCGATTTGCACGGGAATGTCGTTTTCGAAGTGCACGATCAACGAGTGAAATACCCGCCCGCCTTCGCGCATCTCCAGGGCGACGGCGCGCTCTGAACCAGCCGCCTCTTCGCCCAGGTGGATGACCTGGCAAGTGTGCCGATGGCCGCGGGAAGCGATCTCATCGGCAATGTTGTGCACTTCAAACAGCGCCGACTGGCTCTTGGGCTCAGCGACGAAAGTGCCAACACCTTGCATGCGCACCAGCAACCCTTCAGCGGTGAGCTCACGCAGGGCACGGTTGATGGTCATGCGACTGAAGCCCAGTTCGCTGACCAGCTCGCTCTCCGACGGCACGCGGTAATGGGGCGGCCAGTTGCCGTTGAGGATTTGCTGGCTGATCATCTGTTTGACGCGGGCATACAAGGGCGCCGGACTTTCGTCCATGTGGGCAGCCAGCGAGGAGTTGGCGGGCGGAGTCGGCACAGGGAATCCTTGCAGGGGGAAAAGATGCATAGATTGCCGGAGTTTACCGAGCAGGCAAACGTCTGTATATGTATATACAAATAAACACACGACCGGGGTGCCTTGATCATGTCCGCTTTCTTTGCCGAACGCGCACTGCTGCCTAATGGATGGGCCAACGATGTACGTCTTGAAGTCAGCGCCGAAGGGCTGCTGACAAAGGTTGAGGCCAATGCCAGTGCAGACGGCGCCGAACGGCTCAGCGGCCCGGTGTTGGCGGGTATGCCGAACCTGCACTCCCACGCGTTCCAGCGCGCCATGGCCGGTTTGGCGGAAGTGGCGGGCAACCCGAATGACAGTTTCTGGACCTGGCGCGACTTGATGTACCGCATGGTTGGCAAGATCAACCCAGACCAACTCCACGTCATCGCGCGCCAGCTGTATATCGAAATGCTCAAGGCCGGTTACACGTCAGTGGCCGAGTTTCATTACGTGCACCATGACGCCAGCGGCCAGCCGTACGCTGATCGTACCGAACTGTCGCGACAGATCAGTCAGGCCGCAGCCAGCAGCGGCATCGGCCTGACCTTGCTACCCGTGCTGTACACCCATGCAGGCTTTGGTGGCCAGGCGCCGAATGACGGCCAGCGCCGGTTTATCAACAGCACCGAAAACTATCTCGACCTGCAAGCGCAGCTCAAACCGATCCTTGCCGAACAACCGGCGCAGACTCTTGGCCTGTGTTTCCACTCCCTGCGTGCCGTCACACCACAGCAAATCAGTGAAGTGCTGGCCGCCAGCGACAAGGCGTGCCCGGTGCATATCCACATCGCCGAGCAGCAAAAGGAAGTCGATGATTGCCTGGCCTGGAGCGGAAAACGTCCGCTGCAGTGGCTGTATGACAATGTCGAAGTGGATGAGCGCTGGTGCCTGGTGCACGCCACCCACGCCAATCCCGAAGAAGTCACGCGCATGGCCAAGAGCCGCGCGATTGCCGGTTTGTGCCTGACGACCGAAGCTAACCTGGGCGACGGGATTTTCCCCGCCGTGGAGTTCCTGGCCCAAGGTGGACGCATGGGTATTGGCTCCGACAGTCACGTGTCACTGAGCGTGGTGGAAGAATTGCGCTGGCTGGAATACGGCCAGCGCCTGCGCGATCAGCGGCGTAATCGTTTGTATCGCAATGACCAGCCGATGGTCGGCCGCACGCTGTTCGATGCCGCGCTGGACGGTGGTGCCCAGGCGCTGGGCCAGCCGATCGGCCGGTTGGAAGTGGGCAAGCGCGCGGATTGGCTGGTGCTGGATGGCAACGACCCGTACCTGGCCACGGCGACCGAGGACGGGATTCTCAATCGCTGGTTGTTTGCCGGCGGGGATCGGCAGGTGCGGGATGTGCTGGTCAACGGCAAGTGGGTAGTGCGCGACGGGCGCCATGCTGGCGAGGAAGAAAGCAGCCAGGCGTTCACGAAAGTCCTGAGGGATTTACTCGGTTAACAGGCGACACATAACAAATGTGGGAGCTGGCTTGCCTGCG
>NZ_JBOICG010000545.1:0-1905 GCF_050739995.1 Pseudomonas sp.
GCCGCGTTTCAGCTCGCCTGAAGAGGAATGGGGTCCACTCATGAAAAGGGTCTCACGCAAGGTTTGATGATGTTGAATGCACGTTGCTGTCTTGAATCTCGACTCAAGCAGCGCCGCTCAAACCCCAGCGCAGGCACCAGGAGTACAGCGTCTTTCTAACGGTCATGCGTCACCTGTTTGTTTTTATCTGTGACGAAATCGAACCCGCCAGGCTCGTGGCCGGGCGGAGTGATCAGGGGTGATGAACCCTGAGGTCTTGGCCTTTTGCGTGGATACGCAAGGGGGTCACAGTAAAACGCGGCGCATTGTACACCGCTCGACAGCTTCGGGCCGCTCTCTGCGGGCGTACGCGACAATCTGTCAGGCATTCCTTACAACGTCGCCATACCTAAGAATACGGCGATCTTCTCGTAAATTAATCGTTACAGCGCGGAAAATTAGCGTTACGCCTGTCAACGAACGGAAAAATGTCAGTGGGAAATTTCCGACAAATTACCTTCGACAGAACATTGTTTTTTCTCAATAAAAAATCCCGGCACAAAAACAGAACAAAAAATCCAAATGAGACCGTGTCAATAAATATTTTGCATTCCGAAACACTCTCTCCTAGGTTCTTCCCACTTGCCCAGCGAAGCCCGCTAGCAAGCCGTTCTCAAACAACGTCCTCTAGGAGAAACACCATGCAAGCACTGGAAAACGACCTGGAAACCGAATTGCAACTCGACGATTGGTTTGAAGCACCGACCCATGAGGCCGCCGTTGAAATGATGCAAGCCGATGCCGTTGTGCCATTTGGCACCGCGATGTGGCCTTTCTAAGAAACGGCAGGCATCCGGCAGGTGCCGTGCACGGCACCTGCCCCTTACCCAAGGCACCAAAGGAAGTACGTCATGGACAAGGCCCGCGCCGTCGAACACTTTCTCTACTACCTCACTCACCATCCCGCCCTCAACGGCCTGAACCGCCCTACCGTGCTGCTGGGCCACACCGAACGCTATGACGCCATCGCCCAAGCGATCACCCACGGCAGCACCGCCCGTTTCAATTTCCAGTTACAGCGCCTGGACCTGGCCGCCAGCGATACCCTGGCCCAAGCCATCGAGGCCTGCGACCTCTACTTGTTTCTCTACGATTCCTCGACCTTGCCCAATCCACGCGCCGAAGGCCCGGACTTTGTCCGCGCACTACAAGGCGTCATGGCCGAGCACTGGAAGAAATCCCTGCTGTTCAAGGATTACGGCGACTACTTCTACGACACCTTCAGCGTGGAGCCCCAGCGTATCGCTGACCTCAACGCCACGCTGATCCGGCGCATGTCCCAGGCCAGCGTGCTGAGTTTTACCGACAAGCACGGCTCGCGCCTGGAAGCGCCGATGAGCAGCATCAAGAAGTGGACCAATATCAACGGCGTCGGCAACCACGACCTGGCCCCCGGTGAGATTGCCACCCACAGCGAGGCCATCAACGGCCAGGTACGCTTTGTCGGCACCTTTCTCAGCACCATCCCGTTTGCGCGCAAATATGGTGTGCTGCAATCGCCGCTGGAGCTGTGGATCGAGAACTCGACCATCTGCAGCGTGGCCAGTGAAGTGCCGGGGTTGGCGGATGATTTCAACAAGTACCTGAATGCCAATCCGTCGAACCGGCGTGTGGAGGAGTTGGGGATTGGTACCAATGAAGGCGTGAAGGACCTGTATGCACGCAATGCCGGGTTCGAGGAGCGCCATTGCGGGTTGCACCTGGGCTTGGGCGGTGGGCAGAAAGGCAGCCATCACCTGGATTTGATCTTTGCCAGTGGGGTGTTGGCGCTGGATGACAAGCCAGTATTCGATGGGACTTTTGCCTTCTGATCAGTGATTTAGAAACCTATGAAGATCCAAATGTGGGAGCGGGCTTGCTCGCGAA
>NZ_JBOICG010000546.1:0-3631 GCF_050739995.1 Pseudomonas sp.
GGGCAGGAGCTGCATTTGTCGCCCATCTGCTGGACCTTGTTGGAGCATCTGATGCGCGCCAGTCCTGAACCTGTTCCCCGAGAGCGCTTGGAGGCAAAAGTCTGGGGCGATGAGCCACCCGACAGTAATACGCTCAAAGTGCACATGCACCGGCTACGCAAAGCGGTAGACAAACCCTTTAGCCGGCCGTTGATCCACACCCTTCCCGGGGTCGGTATCCAGGTAAAACCACATGCGTAATGGCTTGAGCCTGAAGTGGGTGATCAGCGGCAGTTTCCTGTTATTGATTGCGCTGGTATTGCTGATCTACAGCCAACTGCTGCCTGTATTCACCGTGCGCGGCTTGCTCTACGCCGCGAGCTCGATGATGGAGGAAGAAGCCCAGTATTTCAGCATGCACTACAAGAAGGACCCGACCACGCCCCCTCCGCACAACTACTTCTATACCGGCGTCATCGGCAAGGAGGCGTTGCCGGAGAACATCCGCCAATTGCTGGATGCGCCACCGAGCCTGTCCTTCGGTGCGGTGCATATCTTCGGCGATATTTACTCCGATGACGATGACGCGGTGTTCCAGATAATCCTCGAGCAACCCCTGGGTGACGGCAAAAGCCTTTATCTGTATGACGTCGACCATGATGATGAGGTCGGTGGTGAGGTGGAGACGCCGTTGTCTGACGCCTACTTTGACCAAGTGATGCAGAGCGTCATGTTCATCAGCCTGGCGGTATTCGTGCCGGCGCTGCTCATCATCGCACTGCTGGTCTGGTGGTTGGTTCGTCCGCTGGGGCGCTTGGCCCAATGGTCCCGCACCCTGAAAAACCCTGACGCAATGGCCAGCGGGCGGCCAGGTTTCAGCTTCAAGGAATTCAATATGCTGGCCGAAGCACTGGCCAAAAGTGTTGAGCAGGTGCAGGCAGCCAGCCAGCGTGAGGGCCGCCTTTTACGCTACACCAGCCATGAACTGCGAACGCCACTGGCGGTGCTCAAGGCCAATATAGAGCTGTTGGCCCTGCAATCCGGCGGTGTCCTGCCGACCTCCTTGCAACGCATTGAGCGTTCCGTGCTGAACATGCAGCTTATCGCCGAGACGTTGCTGTGGATGAGCCGCGAACGTCCCGAACCGTTGCCGGAGGAAGACGTTGACCTGAGCGAGTTGGTCGGTGAGTTGATTGAGAAACATCGCTACCTGATTGGCACCCGGGATATCGAGTTGATCGTCGATATCCACAACGAACCTTGCCGATTGCCTCCCACCGCGTGCCGCATCGTGATCGGTAATTTGCTGCGCAATGCACTTCAATACGCGGAGGAAGGCCAAGTAGAAATCAGCTTCAAATACCCCCGGCTGCTGATTGCCAATCAAATGACGGAAACCCAGCAACAGCAGGAGAGCACTGATTTTGGCTACGGCCTTGGGCTGCAGTTGATGCACCAGTTATGCGAAAAACTGGGCTGGCATATTGAAGTGATACGCGCACAACAACGGTTCACCGTCATGCTCGACTGTACGAGCGTGGAGGCTGCCGAGTAGCGCTACTGCTCACCAGTCCTGATATCAATGGCGTCAGCGGTACCTGAATGCAGCATCCCCTTAGGTACCGTCTGCCCCTCGAAAAACAAGTCAATTTCACCCTGCCTGCGCAGTTCCAAGCCAGGCAGGACCTTTCCGCCGGCCATTTTCCATCGACCGAGCTGATAGGGCACTTGCTCAAAGTGCTGCTCGTTGATCACCCGCAGCAGGCTTGAGGTCTTGAAGTTGTTCGCACCGACATTGAAGACAAAGTCGGCCAGGGCGGCGTATTGAAGGTCTGTCAGTGGGACTGTGACGACGGTGATGACAGTGATTTGAGCTCGTCGCATGTCGTCGACCAGCAGGATCGTTCCTTGAGCGTCAGAGATTTTCTGCAGAAACTGCGCAGGCTCCGTTCCATCACACCGTGCCTTTTTGATCAGGTGGCCATAGCCGATGGTGCAATAGCCGACGGCGTCGTTATAGCGCTGATCCACCCAGCCTTCCGAGCTTTTTGTCAGGGCGATACCTTTGGCCACCACCGGGCGTAGCGGGGTGGTGGGTTCGGTGCCCAGCAAGGGAGCCGGCTCAATCAGCAACCCTGAAGGGAGACGGTCTATGTCTTGGATTTTTGCATTCCTTGAGTCGCAGGCGCTCAGCATGAGCGGCATACAGCCCACGGCAATCCACACTTTCAATGAACTCATCACCCACTCCCTGTTCAGCGCCAACTTAAACACCAGAACGTTTTGAAGGGAGGGGTGTGAAAAGCGAAGAGCGCCCGCGTGCCAGTGCCTTGGCCTGTCACGCGGGTGTTGGGGCGTTACAGTGTCTGCACAATGATCTGGCTTTTCAGATCGTTGACCATGCTTTCAATCACCGGCTTCATGGCCTCGAAGTCTTGTGGGGTACACAAGACGTCCGCCTTGGCAAAGGCATAGTGACGTGTGATCAGCACCGTATTGGCTTTCTTCACATAGGTGGCTCGATAGTCGAAGCCCGCCTGTTTCACGGACACGGCCTTGGGCACGGCCAGGATCTTCACTTTGCCGGGAAACTCCATGTGCGCCACTTCCGAGATTTCACCCGACAGGCACGTGAAGGCCTGGGTGCGTTCCTGTTCGGCCAATAAGGTGAACACGCTCTGGGCAATACCGCCAGACAGGCTGGAGAGGGTAGGTGTGCCGGTCGGTCCGGGCAGGTTCACCAGGTTGTCGGTACGGCCTTTGATGCTGGACTTGAAGGTATCGGTGGTGCCTTCCAGGTCGGTTTCGAATACACCGTTGCCGGATTGTCCGTACAGGCTAAGGATGCGCTGCACCAACTGATGACGATCGGCCGGTTGCATGGCCTTGAACAGGTAGCGGTTGAGTTCTGCGCCCCAGCCGTTCACGGTGGAGTCGTTGGTGAATTCGGCAGCACCTTTGGCGTTGACCTTAAACCGCATGGCTGACTCCACCTTGCCCGGTTGGCTGGAAGGCACATGGGCCTGTTCACCGGTCTGGGTCAGCAATACCGGTTTGCCCAGCTCAGGAATCGGCAGGTAGCCGGCGGCGATGGGAGCCGCCGTCGAGTCCAGGTACAAGTCGAGGCTGGGTACATAGGTGATGGCATGGTTAAGCAGCCCCAGGGTCGGCACCTTGGGCAGCACGTAGGCATTGCCGGCATTGATCAGGGCTGGCGAGCTTTCAATGGCAACGGCCTTGAGCAATGCTTCCAGCAGCGCGACATGGTCCTTGCAGTCGCCATAGCGGTTATCCAGCACGGCCTGTGCTGAATGTGGCACCACACCTCCTGCACCGACGTAGACGGCCACGTAGCGAATATTCTTGCGTACCCAATCACTCAGCACCAAGGCTTTGGCGCGAGGTGTCTCGAGGTTGGCGGTGAGTTCCTTGGCCAGTGTGGTAATGGCTGGAGTCACTTCGACCTGTGCCCTGGCGGCGTAGGCTTGGGCAAACTGTTTGTAGTCAGTGAATGTCGACACGGCCAGGAGCTGTCCGTAGTCGGTATAGGCGACGGAGCCTTCTTCTACGCGATTTTTTACGGCGGGCTCCAAGTCCCAGCGGTACACCACTCGGCCATTGGCAGTGGCGGGCGTGGACGCTTTGAATCCCC
>NZ_JBOICG010000547.1:0-11170 GCF_050739995.1 Pseudomonas sp.
CCACGGGCGTTTCTGTTCCAGATGGCGCGCAATCTGCTGCGTGATCACTGGCGCAAACAGAAGGTACGGCACACCGCCCACACAGGACCGACCGACATGGACGCCGAGCCGGTCGCCGACGAGCAAAACGACCCCATGGCCGCTGCACTTCGCCTGCAACGCCTGGAACAGTTGAAAGAAGTCCTCGCCGAACTCTCGCCCCGCAGGCGAGAAGCCCTTATGCTGCACCGCTTCGAAGGCTTGAGCCAGGCGCAGATCGCCGAGCGCATGGGCATTTCGACCAGCATGGTGGAAAAGCACATCGCTTTTGCCCTGCTGCATTGCAAGCGACGCCTTCAACACGCACCCGGCACGGAGCAGCCAGAATGAACCGCCTGAGCGACAACGACGCCCTGGACATCGAAGCGAGCGACTCGATCGATGCCCAAGCCGCCAGTTGGTTTGCGCGCAACCGCAGCGAGTCGGGGCGAGCCGACCGCAAGGCCTTTGCCGCCTGGCAAGCGGAGCCGGCCCACGCCCGCGCCTATGCCGAGTTCGAGCAATTGTGGGCCGACCTCGCCCAATTGCAGCAGCACAACAAGCCCGTTCCACTGCCCAAACGCAAACCCTCAGCGTGGCGCCCTGCCCTGGCCGTGGCCGCTGCCTTGGTCTGTGCCTTGATGACCAGTCACATCGGCGCGCCCCGCGAGCTTTACCACAGCCAGGTCGCCGCCCACGCCAAAGGCATGCGCACCCTGCACCTACCCGACGGCAGCACCTTGTATGTGAATGCCAACACACGCCTGCGCGTGGATTTCACGGCACACCAGCGCATCCTGCACCTGGAAAAAGGTCAGCTGTACATCGAAGTCGCCGCCGATAAAGAACGGCCGCTGTACGTGCAAGCCGGCGAGGCCAATGTGCGGGTGGTCGGCACCGGTTTTGACGTACGCCGCAGCCAGCAGCAACTGGTGGTCAGTGTCGCCCATGGCCAAGTGGCCTTCGAGCCAGATGCAAAAAGCCCGGTGGCCCTGCTCGGCGCCCAGCAACGCGCCATCTACAGCTACGCCAAAGGCTCCGTGCAGCAGCAAACCCTCACCGCTGAAGAGGTGGCCGACTGGCGCAGCGGGCACCTGTCCTTTCGCAATCGCGAGTTGGCCAGCCTGATCGATGAACTGAGCCTCTACCGCCCTCAAGCCCCGTTGCAGGTCAGTCGTGCCGTGGCGCAGTTGAAGGTTTCGGGCAATCTGGATGTGAATGACCCGGACGCCCTGCTCAATGCTTTGCCTGCCCTGCTGCCGGTGAAAACCGTGGCCTCGGCCGATGGCATCGTCAGAATCGAACCGCGTAAGTAGGGCCACAGAATTCACACTTGAGAATATTTTGCATTTGCATGTGTGGATTTTTTTGCCTGTCCCGTCTTCCTCCCGACTGTGTTTGATAAGCACACCTTTCTGGCTATTTAGCCGCACCGGGGGATTTCATGTTTCGCGCGCCTTGCCACGCTTCGCACCTGTTTCTTCGACCGACCCTTATTGCCACCTGCCTGGCGTTCAGCCTCAGTGCCCAGGCCGAGTCGTTCAAGCTGCAACTGCCCGCCCAACCGCTGGCAACGTCCCTGAGCCAGGTGGCGCAGCAGGCGAAAATCCAGCTGTTGTTCGATGAAGCGCTGCTCAAGAATGTGCAGGCGCCGGCGCTCAGCGGCGAGTTCACTCCGGAAGTGGCGATTCGCAGCCTGCTGAAAAACGGCGAGTTCACCCTGATCAAGGTCGGTACGACCTACGTGGTGCGTCCCGATGAAGGCAAGACCACAAACAGTGGTGCGATCCAACTGGACGCTCTCAGCGTGATTGGCACCGGCAACGAAGTCGACTCCAGCACCGTCAACCGCTCCACCCTGACCCAGGCCGATATCGACCGCTACCAGTCCAACAACATCCCCAGCCTGTTGCAGACGTTGCCCGGCGTCAGCCAGGGCGGCTCGCTCAAACCCGGTGGCCAAACCATCAACATCCGTGGTTTCGGCGATGCCGAAGACGTGCCGATGACCGTCGACGGTGCCACCAAGAGCGGCTTCGAGCGTTACCAGCAAGGCACGGTATTTATCGAGCCCGAGCTGATCAAAAGCATCGAAGTGGAGAAAGGTCCCAACTCGCCGTTCACCGGCAACGGCGGTTTTGGCGGTACGGTCAACATGACCACCAAGGATGCCCCCGACCTGCTCCAGGACGGCCGCAACAGCGGCGCCATGCTCAAATACGGTTACTCCAGCAACGACCACGAACAGGTCTACAGCAGCGCCGTGTATGGCCGCACTGACGACGGTCGCTTCGACGCCCTGGCCTACCTCACCCAACGTGACGGCGGCGACATGAAAGTGGCCGCCAAACTGCCCAACGAGAACAACCAGTACCCAATCAACCCCCAGCGCCTGCCCAATTCGGCCCAGGACGTGGACGGCAAGTTGTTCAAGGTCAACGCGCACTTCACCGACGAGCACAGCGTGGGGTTGTCCTACTCGCGCTCCCACAGCAATCGTTGGACACCCTTCTCCGCCGCCAGCTACCCGACGCCACCGTCCCAGTTCAACATCGACCGCTACGGCTACGAGAACGCACTGAAACGTTTTTTAGCCCACCGTGACACCACCGACACCACCTGGTCGGGCAAGTATGAGTACACGCCGCAGGACAACCCGCTGGTAGACCTGACCATCAAATACTCCCAGTCCAACACCGACCAGACCGACGAGCGCGACGCCACCGCGTTTTTCCAGCTGGCCACCGGCGGACGCAAGATGGACACGTCCTACACCGACAAGAACCTCGACGTGCGCAACGTCAGCCTGTTCGACACCGGGCCGTTGAAACACGCGCTGACAGTGGGTGGGCAGATCCGTAAGCACATTCGCGAAACCGAGATGTGGATGCCCGGCGCCACCTACAACACTGCGCGCTACAACTACGGGCATTTCCAGCCGGGTTTCATGCCCCATGGCAAGGTCGATACCAACAGTTTCTTTGTACAAGATGCTGTCACCGTCGGCGATCTGACCATCACGCCTTCGCTGCGCTACGACCACGTGCGCAACCGCGGCGAAGGCAACGATGCGCCGTACTACAACAACCCGGACCCGTCCTACGGACACGACTACAGCGATCGCACCTACACCGGCTGGTCGCCACGCCTGGCGCTGTTTTGGAACGTCAACCCACACTTGGGACTGTTCGCCAACTGGAGCAAGACCTGGCGCGCGCCAGTCATCGACGAGCAGTATGAAGTCCAAGGCCTGGGCAGCCGCACGGCCACCAGCGTCGACCTCGACCCGGAGCGCATCACCTCGATCAGCGTGGGTAGCGTGACCAGCTTCGACAACGTCATCACCCAGGACGACAACCTGCAACTGCGTACCACGCTGTTCCACAACAAGGTCGAAGACGAAATCTTCAAGGCCACGGGCGTGGGTTGCCAGAACCAAGCCATCAACGGCGGCAGCATCTCCAGCGCCTGCCCACCGGGCGCGATGTCCAACTATCGCAACATCGGCGGCCTGACCATCAAGGGCTTTGAGCTGGAATCGTTCTACAACTCCACCTACCTGTTCGGCTCGGTGTCGTTCGCCTATGCCAAGGGTGACCACGAAGGCGCCTACACCAACCCATGGGGCCCGGACGTGCCGGCACGTGATATTCCACCGACCAAATGGGTACTGGTATTGGGCACAAACATTCCGGCCTGGGATGCCCAGGTGGGTTGGATGGGCCAATTCATCGGCGCGACCGATCGCCTGCCCAGCGACAAATACGCAGGCGGCCCTGGCAGCGGCCTCGGCGACTTGTTCTACGACCAGTACGGTAACAAGCGCTACAACACCCAGGGCCTGTTTGCCAAATGGAAACCGCAACAGGCTTACCTCAAAGGCACCGAGGTGAACTTCACCGTGGACAACCTGTTCAACAGCAACTTCCGCCCGGCCTTGAGCGGCGACCGTGCCTACACCAAGGGCCGTGACGCGAAGATCAGCATCACACGATTTTTCTAAGGCTCGCACGGGTCAGGGTGGGAGCTGGCTTGCCTGCGATGGGATCACCTCGGTTTCACTGACGAACCGAGGTGCCTGTATCGCAGGCAAGCCTGCTCCCACATTCGATCTTCAGTGTCTGGCGAAACTGTACGGATAAATCCACACGCAGCTGTAGGCCCGTGATCGACGAGGATTGTGGCTATATGAGCCTCCTAGGAAGCCCTCTCCATTTCGGATCCTCCCATGAGCTCGCGCGAAAACACCGGCATGGCCCTCGGCCTGTTGGGCGTCATCATCTTCAGCCTGACCCTGCCCTTCACCCGTATCGTGGTGCAGGAAATCCACCCGCTACTCAATGGCCTGGGCCGCGCCTTGTTTGCGGCGATCCCGGCGGCGGCACTGTTGCTGTGGCGTCGTGAGCGCTGGCCGACCTGGCGTCAGGTACGCGGTTTATGCCTGGTCATTGCCGGCGTGATCCTGGGTTTCCCGGTGCTGTCGGCCTGGGCCATGCAAACCTTGCCGGCGTCCCATGGCGCACTGGTCAATGGCCTGCAACCGCTGTGCGTCGCGCTGTACGCGGCGTGGTTGTCCCATGAGCGGCCATCGAAAGCCTTCTGGGCCTGTGCGGCGCAGGGCAGCGCATTGGTACTGAGTTACGCATTGATCACCGGCGCCGGCAGTATTCAGGCGGGCGATCTGTTGATGCTCGGCGCGATTGCCGTAGGCGGCTTGGGTTATGCCGAAGGTGGTCGCTTGGCCAAGGAGATGGGTGGCTGGCAGGTAATCTGCTGGGCGCTGGTGCTGTCGACACCCGTATTGATCGGCCCGGTGTGGTACCTGGCGGCGCAACATCAAGGCGCGATTTCCATGCGCACCTGGTGGGCGTTCGGCTATGTGTCGCTGTTCTCGCAATTCCTCGGGTTCTTCGCCTGGTACGCCGGGCTGGCCATGGGCGGCATTGCCCGGGTCAGCCAGATTCAGCTGTTGCAGATATTCTTCACCATCGCGTTTTCGGCCATGTTCTTCGGTGAACAGATCGAGCCGGTTACCTGGCTGTTTGCCTGTGGCGTGATCGTCACGGTGATGCTCGGGCGCAAGACCGCTGTACACCCAGCCCCCGTTTCAAAGCCGAGCGCTGCTTAAAATGTGGGAGGGGGCTTGCTCCCTCCCACATTTACCCGGTGTCAGTTCAGGTAACCATCCGCACGCAGCAGGGTTTCCAGGCAGTGCTCGGTAATGTGGTAGAACGCCTTCAGCTCCTGGATTTTCCCCAGCAATTGCGCGTTATCCAACGGCTCGGCGCGCTTGACCGCGAGGATCATCTTGTTCTTGTTGGTGTGTTCCAACGAGATGAACTCGAACACTTTGGTCTCGTAGCCACAGGCTTCAAGGAACAATGCACGCAAGCTGTCAGTGACCATTTCCGCCTGCTGGCCAAGGTGCAGGCCGTATTGCAGCATCGGCTTCAATAGCACCGGGCTCTGGATCTGCAGGCGGATCTGCTTGTGGCAGCACGGCGAGCACATGATGATCGAGGCACCGGAGCGGATACCGGTGTGAATCGCGTAGTCGGTAGCGATATCGCAGGCATGCAGGGCGATCATCACGTCCAGCTCGCTGGGCGCCACGCTGCGTACATCACCGCATTTGAACACCAGCCCCGGATGTTCCAAGCGAGCGGCGGCACTGTTGCACAGGGTGACCATGTCCTCACGCAGCTCGACGCCGGTCACTTCACCCTCGGCCTTGAGGGTGTTGCGCAGGTAATCGTGGATAGCAAAGGTCAGGTAGCCCTTGCCCGAGCCGAAATCGGCGACGCGCACCGGCCGATCCAGCTTCAACGGTGACGAGGTCAACGCATGGCTGAACACTTCGATGAACTTGTTGATCTGCTTCCACTTGCGCGACATCGATGGGATCAGCGCCTGCTTGGCGTCGGTCACGCCCAGGTCGGCAAGGAACGGCCGGCTCAGGTCGAGGAAGCGATTTTTCTCGCGGTTGTGTTCGGCCGATGGCGCTTCGCGCAGCTGCTGCGGCTTGCTCTTGAACAGCGAGCTTTTGTTCTTCTTGCTGTATTCCAGCTGGGCTTCGTCGGTCAGCGACAGCAAGTGTGCGTTCTTGAACGAGGCCGGCAGCAACTCGGCAATCGCCGCCACGCCGTCGGCCAAGGGTAAGTTCTTGGTGATATCGCGGGTCTTGTAGCGGTAGACGAAGGACAGGCACGGCTGTTCCTTGACCGTTACCGGCTTGATGATCAGCCGCTGCAACTCGGCTTCTTCACCCACGTACTTGGCCAGCACCAGCTTGATGAATGCATGCTGCGCCAGGCTTGTGCTCAGCAGTTCAATGAACTGGGCGTGATGATCCGGCGCAGGGCGGGCAGGTTGAGCGGTGACGGACATGAACAAAAACGCCTCGGGCTGGGAATGCCGGGCATTTTAGGGGGGATGGACCGCCAGGGCACGGAGTTATTTGACCAGCGGTCCCCTGCCTGAACAGCACAGATCCAAATGTGGGAGGGGGCTTGCCCCCGATTGCGGTGAATCAGCCAATGATTTTGTTGACTGACACACTGCAATCGAGGCCAAGCCCCCTCCCACATTTTCAACCGGAGTTGGATGATTTACTTGAGTACGATCAGACGGTTCGGCAGCTCGTTGCGGGTTTGCGTCAACGGCACATGCACCTTCAGCAACTCACCACAGGCTTCAATGCAGGTGATAAACCCGGCCAGCGTCTGCCCCTGTTTCACCTGCTGGGTGAACGTCTTGACGATCCCATCCCAACTGCTGTCATCCAGGCGTTTGGAAATGCCATCGTCCACCAGGATCTCCACATACCGCTCCGCTTCGCTGACAAAGATCAGCACCCCGGTGCTGCCCAGCGTGTGGTGCAGGTTCTGCTCCAGGAACTGCCGGCGTGC
Organism: Pseudomonas sp.; assembly: GCF_050739995.1. Lineage (GTDB taxonomy): Bacteria > Pseudomonadota > Gammaproteobacteria > Pseudomonadales > Pseudomonadaceae > Aquipseudomonas. The sequence goes on from NZ_JBOICG010000547.1 coordinate 6,927, forward strand.
CAGGTTGGAGGCCCGCCAGTGGCGCACCGAACGGGGGATCAACCGCGTGGTGACCTTGGGCAAGCGAAACACCAGACACAACACGATAAACGTCGCCCACTGTGCCAGCAGCAAGGTGTACATGGTCAGGTAACCGGACAAGTAATGCACCACGCCCGGCACCACCAACGCGATCAGGCTGGCCCACAACAGCGGGATGTAAGCGTAATCGTCGGCGCGGGCGGCCAGCACGGTCACCAGTTCCGCATCGGTGTTTTTCTCGACGCGGGCGATGGCCTCGGCGACCTGGCGCTGCTCGTGTTCAGTCAGTAATGCCATGGTTGTAGATGCTCTTTTTCGTTATTGTCATTACCAGCCACCTGAAGCCCCGCCACCGCCGAAACCACCGCCACCGCCACGGAAACCGCCGCCTCCCCCGCCACCACCACCGCCGCGTCCGCTGCTGCTGAGAATCGCCAGCAGGATAGCGCCCACCGGCAGGCCGAGGCGATTGCATAACCACAACACGCCGATCAGCAGGATAAACAAGCCGATGGAGAACCCGGGATTATCCTTGGCAAAGTTGGCATCCGCCACATGGGCCGGTACCGCCAGCGGCTCGCCGCCCACCACCTGCAACATCGCCGCCACACCATCACTGATGCCCTGGCTGAAGTTGCCGGCCTTGAACTTAGGCGCGATCACCTGGTTGATGATCACCCACGACTGCGCATCCGTCAGCACGCCTTCCAGGCCATAACCGACTTCGATACGCAATTGACGCTCATCCCGGGCGATGATCAACAGTGCGCCGTTGTCCTTGCCCTTCTGGCCAATGCCCCACTGGCGACCCAATTGATAACCGAAGTCTTCAATGGGCAAGCCCTGCAAGTCAGGCACGGTAACCACCACAATCTGGTCGCCCGTGTTTTGCTCCAGCGCCTGCAGCTGTTGCGTAAGCTGCTGGCGCGTGGCCGGGTCGATCATCTGCGCGTTGTCCACCACCCGACCGGTCAAGGCCGGGAATGTCAGCGCCGCCTGGGCCACGCCCACGCAGGCCAACAACCACAGCGCCAAGCCTATCCGTAATAAACGCATCGACACCTCAGGGAAGCCTTATTTGAACTTCACTTGGGGAGCTTTATCGGCATCGGCGCTGGTGGCTTCGAACGTGGCGCGGATCGGCAGATCGCTGTACATGATGCTGTGCCACAGGCGACCCGGGAAGGTACGGATCTCGGTGTTGTACGCCTGCACCGCCTGGATGAAGTCGCGACGGGCCACAGCGATACGGTTTTCAGTGCCTTCAAGCTGGGATTGCAAGGCCAGGAAGTTCTGGTTGGCCTTCAGGTCCGGGTAGCGCTCGGACACCACCATCAGGCGGCTGAGGGCACCGCTCAAGCCATCCTGGGCTTGCTGGAACTGCTTGAGTTTTTCCGGGTTGTCGAGGGTGCTGGCATCCACCTGGATAGAGGTGGCCTTGGCCCGCGCTTCGATCACGGCAGTGAGGGTGTCCTGCTCATGGGCGGCATAGCCCTTGACCACTTCCACCAGGTTGGGGATCAGGTCGGCACGGCGCTGGTACTGGTTCTGCACCTGGCCCCAGGCCGCCTTGGCCTGTTCATCCAGGGTAGGAATGGTGTTGATGCCGCAACCGCTCAGCACGGTGCTGATCAATAGCAGAGCCGCGGCCTTGAAGCCCCAACGGTAGGTGTGTGCTGCTTGCATAGTGTTTCTCCTGGCGAAACGGGATGGAATTTGACTGCTGACCCTATCGATCACGCGCTTGAGGCATAATCCGCGGCCACTACTGGATTGCATCGAGTCAATCAGCTAAAAGATGCCCTGCGCGAATAAGAGTTCAGAAGTGTGGTGCATTTTGCGCAATAACACTCGAACAACAACATAAGTTCCCCACATTTTGGCAGAACGGTGCATTTGCGCCGTGCAGTAAGCCGAAAAAGGATAGTCATGAAAAAGCTGTGTTTGCTCGGCCTTGTTGCCACGCTGGCCACTCACCCCGTCTGGGCAGAAACAAAGCCTGCTGCGCTTAAAGACAAGGACGCCTTCGTCAGCGACCTGCTCAAGCAGATGACCCTCGATGAAAAGATCGGCCAATTGCGCCTGATCAGCATCGGCCCGGAAATGCCCCGCGAGCTGATCCGCAAGGAAATCGCCGCCGGCCGCATCGGTGGCACTTTCAACTCCATCACCCGCCCGGAAAACCGTCCGATGCAGGACGCGGCCATGCGCAGCCGGTTGAAGATCCCGATGTTCTTCGCCTATGACGTGATCCACGGCCACCGGACCATTTTCCCGATCAGCCTGGCCCTGGCCTCCAGCTGGGACATGGACGCCATCGGCCGCTCCGGACGCATCGCCGCCCAGGAAGCCGCCGCCGACAGCCTCGACATCACCTTTGCGCCGATGGTCGACATTTCCCGAGACCCGCGCTGGGGCCGTACCTCTGAAGGTTTCGGTGAAGACACCTACCTCGTTTCACGCATCGCCGAAGTGATGGTCAAGGCGTTCCAGGGCGTGAGCCCCGCGAATGCAGACAGCATTATGGCCAGCGTCAAGCACTTCGCCCTGTATGGCGCGGTGGAAGGCGGTCGCGACTACAACGTGGTCGACATGAGCCCAGTCAAGATGTACCAGGACTACCTGCCGCCGTACCACGCGGCGATCAAGGCCGGTTCCGGTGGAGTGATGGTGGCACTGAACTCCATCAACGGCGTGCCCGCCACCGCCAACACCTGGCTGATGAACGACCTGCTGCGCAAGGACTGGGGCTTCAAGGGCCTGGCCGTCAGCGACCACGGTGCGATCTTCGAGCTGATCAAGCACGGCGTGGCCAAGGACGGGCGTGAAGCCGCCAAGCTGGCGATCAAGGCCGGCATCGACATGAGCATGAACGACTCGCTGTACGGCAAGGAATTGCCGGGGTTGCTCAAGTCCGGCGAGATCGAGCAGAGCGACATCGACAACGCCGTGCGTGAAGTACTCGGCGCCAAGTACGACATGGGCCTGTTCAAAGACCCGTACCTGCGCATCGGCAAGGCCGAGGATGACCCGGCCGACACCTACGCCGAGAGCCGCCTGCACCGCAGCGACGCCCGTGATATCGCGCGCCGCAGCCTGGTGCTGCTGAAAAACCAGAATGAAACGCTACCGCTGAAAAAATCCGCGACCATCGCCCTGGTGGGCCCATTGGCCAAGGCGCCAATCGACATGATGGGCAGTTGGGCCGCTGCGGGTAAACCGGCACAATCGGTGACCCTGCTGGATGGCATGAACTCGGTCATCGGCGAAAAAGGCAAGGTGATCTATGCCCGTGGCGCCAACATCACCAATGACAAGGCCGTGGTCGACTACCTCAACTTCCTCAACTTCGATGCGCCGGAAGTGGTGGATGACACCCGCTCGCCGCAGGTGATGATCGACGAGGCCGTCAAAGCCGCCAAGAGTGCCGACGTGGTGGTGGCCGCCGTGGGTGAATCCCGTGGCATGTCCCACGAGTCCTCCAGCCGCACCGACCTGAACATCCCACAAAGCCAGCGCGACCTGATCAAGGCGCTCAAGGCCACCGGCAAGCCGTTGGTGTTGGTACTGATGAACGGCCGCCCGCTGTCGATTCTCGATGAGAACCAACAGGCCGACGCGATCCTGGAAACCTGGTTCGCCGGCACCGAAGGCGGCAATGCCATCGCCGACGTGCTGTTCGGTGACTACAACCCATCGGGCAAGCTGCCGATCACCTTCCCGCGTTCGGTGGGGCAGATTCCGACCTACTACAACCACCTGACCATCGGCCGGCCGTTCACCCCGGGCAAGCCAGGCAACTACACCTCGCAGTACTTCGATGACATCACCGGGCCGCTGTTTCCGTTCGGCTACGGCTTGAGCTACACCACGTTCAGCCTGTCGGACATGGCGTTGTCGTCCACTACCCTGAACAAGACCGGCAAGCTCGACGCCAGCATCACGGTTAAAAACACCGGCAAGGTGGATGGCGAAACCGTGGTGCAGTTGTATATCCAGGACGTGGCCGGTTCGATGATCCGACCGATCAAGGAGCTGAAGAACTTCCAGAAGGTCATGCTCAAGGCGGGAGAAGAACGCACCTTGCACTTCACCATCACCGAGGAAGACTTGAAGTTCTACAACACCCAGCTCAAGTTCGCGGCTGAACCGGGCCAGTTCAATGTGCAGATCGGGCTGGACTCCCAGGATGTGCAGCAGCAGAGCTTTGAACTGCTCTAAAG
>NZ_JBOICG010000548.1:0-3748 GCF_050739995.1 Pseudomonas sp.
CGGTGGTGGTCAGCAGCAGAACTCCAGCAGTATGTTTGCCGGCTCCGAGATCCCGGAAACTCCGTTCAGCCTGGGCCAGCAGGTCAAGCACGCGATCTTCGGCGAAGGGGTGATCCTCAACTTCGAAGGCGCCGGCGCCCAGGCGCGGGTACAGGTGAATTTCGCCGAAGGCAGCAAGTGGCTGATGATGGGTTACGCAAAGCTCGAAGCCGTCTGACATCCTGCCCGCGTAGCGAAGATTATTGGCTCGCCCTTGTTTTTAACGAGCGCGGGCCAATATCAGTAATAAGTCCTACAGACCATTCTGATTCGGTCCTACGCAAAAGCCCGAAACATTATGTCGCTAGCCACTGTCACGACACCTGTGCAACATGGCGCGCGTGCAATCCACAAATGGGAATTCCCTTTATGAAACGTTTTCTTAGCATCGCCATGGCGTTGTGCATCGGCCTGACGATGAGCCTCGACGCCAACGCCAAACGCTTCGGTGGCGGCAAAAGCATGGGCTCGGCCCCGACTCACCAGACCAGCCAAATGGCTCCATCTGCCGGTGGCATGGGCGGCGCAGCCGCAACCGCTGGTGCAGCCGGTGCCGCAGGCGCTGCTGCCAAGGCTGGCGGTGCTTCGCGCTGGTTGGGCCCTCTGGCCGGTATCGCCGCCGGTGGCCTGCTCGCCTCCATGTTCATGGGCGGCGGCTTCCAGGGCATGCAGATCTTCGACATCCTGATCATGGCGGTCATCGCCTTTGTGATCTTCCGCTTTATCGCCGCCCGTCGACGCAAGCAGCAGGAGCACATGGCTCCAGCCGGCGCACCGATGCAGCGTGAAGTGTTCGAGCAGAAACCCGCTGCCATGGGTTCGATCTTCGGTGGTTCGGCCGCGCCTGCCGCCGCCCGTCCGGTAATCAACGCACCGGCCTGGTTCAACGAAGAACGTTTCGTCGAAGCAGCCCGTAACCACTTCCAGTCCCTGCAGCAACACTGGGACGCCAACGAAATGGACAAGATCGCCGAGTTCGTGACCCCACAACTGCTGGAGTTCCTCAAGCGCGAACGCGCCGACCTGGGCGACGGTTTCCAGTCGACCTACATCGACGACCTGCGCGTACAACTGGAAGGTGTGGATGATCGCGCCGACAAGACCATCGCTACCCTGACCTTCAGCGGTGTGTCGAAGACCTCGCGCTTCGACCAGGGTGAAGTGTTCAGCGAAAGCTGGAACATGGAACGTGCCCAGGGCGACAACCAGCCTTGGCTGGTCGCCGGTATCCGCCAGAACGGCTGATAGCTGCGCGTTTAAGCACTTGGTAATAAAACCCCGGACATGTTCCGGGGTTTTCTATTTCACGGTTGCACTTATAGCGAGCTACTGTATAAAACGCCCCTATAAACCGCGCCATCTAGCAAGAGGATCCCGGCCGTGGAAGAAATCATCGAACAATTGCGTGAAGCCAACGAACCGGTCCCGGTGCCGCTGGAGCTGCCAGACGAAGACCAACTGGTAGAAGTCGAAGAACAGCTGTTCATCAACATTCCGTTTGTCTTCAAGGAATTCCTGCTGACTGTCAGCGACGTGGTCTACGGCAGTTTGGAGCCAGTGACCATCACTGATCCGGGCTCCCACACCTACTTGCCTGAAGTGGCGGCAACCGCCTGGGACATCGGTGTACCGCGCGAGCTGATCCCGATCTGCCAGGACGGCGACGACTACTATTGCGTGGAAGAAGACGGCACCGTGGTGCTGTGGTCCGGCGAAGAGGAGCTTGTCACCGAAGAGTCCTGGGAGTCGGTGTGGCACTGGGCGCGGGACGTCTGGCTGGAAAGCTGAGCCCGCCCCAGTCAAAACCTGTTAGTGCTCCGGCGTGTCCTTGTGGTTATCCAGCGTCTCCAGCAAAGCGACCTGCATCCGCGTATGCACGCGGATGAACCACCGCCAGAGCACAGCCGCCACCGCCGCCGTAACTACGGCGATCAACACCAGCAACTTGTTGGTTGGCAAAATACTGGCCGACAAGGCTGCCAATAGCAGGAAGATCACCAGCAACGACAAGATCGGTATCAATTCGGCGATCACCCGTCTCACCCGCTGGGTATGCCGCCCAGCCATCTCCGGCTTTACGCTCATCTCCGCCAGCAGCATCGACAGCGCCTTGAGCTTGCGATACGCCGCAATCAAAAACGGCAGCGACAACAGTAACGCCCCACCCCAGATCAACGCCTTTTGCCAGCTAGGATCATTGATCCAACCCTCCAGATACCCGCCGATGCGCGCCGCAAAAAAGCTGCCGGCGAAGAAGATCGCCACCACCAGTGCCAGGTTTACGCCTACTTGAAGGATGATCTTACGGATCATCGACGCCAGCATCGCGCCTTCACCCTGAGGCTGAATGCTACGTAGCCATTCGCCATACATCCCGAACACCCGGCTCATACGCTTGGGCATTACCGACGCGATCTTCAATGACAATGGGTCTGCCCCGCGAATCAGGTACGGCGTGAGCAACGTGGTGATCGCCGACACAGCCACCGCCACTGGATACAGGAAGTCGCTGGTTACCTGAAGCGTCATCCCAAGGGCCGCGATGATGAAAGAGAACTCGCCAATCTGTGACAGCCCCATGCCCACCCGCAACGAGGTGCGACCATCATTGCCGGCGATAAAGGCGCCCAGGCCGCAAGAGAGCATCTTGCCCAGCACCACGGCCACGGTGATCACCGCGATCGGCCAGGCGTATTGCAGCAAAATCTGCGGGTCGATCATCAAGCCGATGGCAACGAAGAAGATTGCGCTGAACATGTCGCGAACCGGTTCGATCAAGCGCTCGATCTTAATCAATTGGCGGGATTCGGCCATGATCGCGCCAATCAGGAATGCGCCCAATACCATGCTGTATTCCAGCTTGACCACCAGCAGGCAGAAGCCGAAACACAGGCCCAGCACGGTGATCAACAGCATTTCGTTGCTTTCGAACTTGGCGACGTAGGCCAGCAGGCGTGGCACCAGCAAAATGCCGATGACCAGCGCGACAATCATGAACAGTGAGAGCTTGCCGACGGTGGAGAACACCTCACCGGAGCTGACCGTGCCGCTGACGGCAATGCTCGACAGCAAGGCAATAATGCCGATACCAAGGATGTCTTCGACGATCAGCACGCCGAAGATCAACTGGGCGAAGCGCTGGTTTTTCATCTTCAAGTCATTGAGCGCCTTGACGATGATGGTGGTCGAGGAAATCGCCAGGATCGCGCCGAGGAACAGCGAGTCCATGGTGTTCCAGTCGAACCAGCGGCCGATTTCGTAGCCGATCCAGATCATCAGGATGATTTCCAGGAAGGCCGCGATAAACGCCGTGGCGCCCACCTTGAACAGCTTGCGCAGGCTGAACTCCAGGCCTAGGCAGAACATCAGGAAAATCACCCCCAACTCAGCGAGGGTCTTGATAGTGTCTTCGTCGTGGATCAGGCCGAATGGCGGAGTGTGAGGGCCGATGATGAAGCCGGCGACGATGTAGCCCAGTACCACCGGCTGCTTGAGACGGTGAAACAGGATGGTGACAACCCCTGCCACCAGCATGATCACGGCCAAGTCCTGGATAAAGCTGATGGCGTGCATGGCGAGGGGCTCCTTGAGGGGTACTGGCGCTTTTCCCATTTCCACGCATGCACCCCGAAAGGTCGCAATGAACGGAAAGAAAAGTCTGCCTTGATCGTAAGAATTGCCTTTGAGACGGGCTTTTGAAGGGTAACAC
>NZ_JBOICG010000549.1:0-2961 GCF_050739995.1 Pseudomonas sp.
CTATACTGCTGCCACTGCCGTCATCGGGACGGCGCTCGGAGTCCGTGTACATGGGTCGTTTTTTACCTCACCCTGATGATGTCGCTGTCGAGTTGATCCAACGTTCTTCCCCTGCCCTGCCCCGCCAACGCCTGCACACTATCGGCCTGGGCGGTGCTGCCTGCAATTGGCCGCGCGCCTGGCGCCAGGGCACGGCGGTTGACTTGCAGATTCCGTCCCTAGGCGCCAGCGCCCGTTATCCGGGCTATGTCGCATGGTGCCGCAAAGTCGAAAATGGCTACCGCATCGGCATCTCGTTTACCGATGAGCATGCCTTGTTCGGTGCGCGAATGGGCGAACAAGTGTGCCAGATCGAACGCTACTGCCGCTTGCACGAAGAGGCCGAGCCGACACCTGCTCAACACGAAGCCATGGCCCGCGAATGGGTTTCACGCCATGCCGTCGAATTCTCCCATGAGGCTTTTGTGCAGCCGGCGCTGGATTAAAGCGGGTTTTGCCCATTGTCGCGGGCCGGTGATACGCGCTAAGGTTCCTCCCCCCTGCATTCAAATCATGCTGTGCTCCGCCGCACGGGGATGGCTGGCGGCCGGCACCCGTGACCCTGACGAGTAACACGATGGCTGATTTACCGATCAACGACCTTAACGTCGAATCCAACGAGACCCTGATCACACCCGATCAGCTCAAACGCGAAATCCCCCTGAGCGACACTGCCCTGCAGACCGTCACCAAGGGCCGCGAAGTCATCCGTGACATTCTCGACGGCACCGACCACCGCCTCTTCGTGGTAATCGGCCCGTGCTCGATCCACGACCTCAAGGCCGCCCACGAGTACGCCGAGCGCCTCAAGGTACTGGCGGCGGAAGTGTCCGACACCTTGTATCTGGTCATGCGTGTCTATTTCGAGAAGCCGCGTACCACCGTTGGCTGGAAAGGCTTGATCAACGATCCTTACCTGGATGACTCGTTCAAGATCCAGGACGGCTTGCACATCGGTCGCCAGTTGTTGCTGGACCTGGCCGAGATGGGCCTGCCGACCGCTACCGAAGCCCTCGACCCGATCTCCCCGCAATATTTGCAGGACCTGATCAGTTGGTCGGCCATCGGCGCGCGTACCACAGAGTCCCAGACTCACCGTGAAATGGCGTCCGGCCTGTCCTCGGCCGTGGGCTTCAAGAACGGTACCGACGGCGGCCTGACAGTGGCGATCAACGCACTGCAATCGGTCTCCAGCCCGCACCGTTTCCTGGGCATCAACCAGGAAGGTGGCGTGTCCATCGTCACCACCAAGGGCAACGCCTACGGCCACGTGGTATTGCGCGGTGGCAACGGCAAGCCCAACTATGATTCGGTCAGCGTCGCCCTGTGCGAACAGGCGCTGAACAAGGCCAAGATCAAGCCGAACATCATGGTCGACTGCAGCCACGCCAACTCCAACAAGGACCCGGCCCTGCAACCGCTGGTGATGGAAAACGTCGCCAACCAGATCCTCGAAGGCAACCAGTCGATCATCGGCTTGATGGTCGAAAGCCACCTGAACTGGGGCTGCCAGGCCATTCCAAAAGACCTCGCCGACTTGCAATACGGCGTATCGATCACCGATGCCTGCATCGACTGGTCCGCCACCGAAACCACCCTGCGCAGCATGCACGCCAAGCTCAAGGACGTATTGCCCAAACGCAAACGCACCTGAACTGCACACACAAAAACGCCGGGCTAAGCCCGGCGTTTTTCATGGTGCTGCCTATGACTCACAGCTTCGCGGCATGGCGCTGGTGGCGCTCCATGTAGCGCTCTACGTAAGAACACGAAGGGATCACTGTGTAGCCCGCCTCTTCAGCGAACTTCAACGCCTCCTCGGTCAACGCGGCAGCAATGCCACGGCCTCGCAGTGCATTGGGTACGAAAGTGCGATAGATATCCAGGGTCTGCTTTCCGAGGTCCATATAGGTCAGATAGGCACGATGACCGTCCACATTGGTCTCGAACTGATGACCAGCCTGGTCATGGTGGATGGACAACGCATCGCTCATCACTACTCCTCGCGGGTCTGGAATTGCGACCCCTACCTTACCGATGTTTTTCCGGCGAAGGAACATCTACGCCACCCCGTGCCGGTTTCGACAACGAGAAAACCCATAGCGCTCACAACCAGCACGTAGGGAGATAGTAGGCACCAATCCTGCAATTGCTCAAGGCGCACACATCATTCCCTGCCGCTGGTGAATAGAAAGGGCCTCGATCAACCAATGATCGAAAGCCTGAACATTGCCGGCAGTTGAAGCTTGAGACGAACAGGCGCTCTTAAAGTCACCTCTACATGCGCAAAAGATGTCAGGCGGGTTAAAGGAAACCTGTACAAAAGTGCCAGCGCGGATATATATATTTTCACCTGTTCACCCGGCTTAACACATGCGGCGCGTAGCTTTCAGCCTGGATCCAATCTCAATCGCGATGCAGAAAATTGGATAGTTTTTATGCAGATTTCCAAAAGATTAGCCAAAATAGATTCAGCTCAAGAATTTTTTTTGCTTCTTGCGCTACGTCAGTTTACTTACTACAAGTAATGGGTAGTATGTACGCCGGCTATCAGCTCAATCTGAGAAAGTAGCCATTTAATAGAAAGTCCTTGAAGGGGAACACGATGAACAACGTTCTGAAATTTTCTGCTCTGGCTCTGGCCGCAGTTCTGGCTACCGGTTGCAGCAGCGTCTCCAAAGAAACCGAAGCTCGTCTGACTGCAACTGAAGACGCAGCAGCTCGCTCCCAGGCTCGTGCAGACGAAGCCTACCGTAAAGCTGATGAAGCTCTGGCTGCTGCTCAAAAAGCACAACAGACTGCTGACGAAGCTAACGAGCGCGCTCTGCGCATGCTTGAAAAAGCAAGCCGCAAGTAATAATCCTTCGGGGTTGTTATCAAGCCGATCCATTCTTGGATCGGCTTTTTTTATTGCCTGGAGTC
>NZ_JBOICG010000550.1:0-6275 GCF_050739995.1 Pseudomonas sp.
GACCTCAACAGATTCAGCCCCGCCGCGCTGTCGGCGGCTTCGATGACGGTGTAGCCAAGCTCACCGAGCACGTCGGCGAGCAGCATGCGCACGGTGGATTCGTCGTCCACCAGCAGGATGGTTTCGCCGTGTTGGGCGCCTTCAATCTCGGCGTGTCCGAGGGGGAGTTCGTCCAAGGGCGCGGCGCCGTGATGGCGTGGCAGGTAGAGGGACACACAGGTGCCAACACCTTCGGTAGAGCGCAGGTGCACTTGGCCGCCGGACTGTTGGGCAAAACCATAGATCATCGACAGACCCAGGCCGGTGCCCTGGCCGATGGGCTTGGTGGTGTAGAAGGGTTCGAACACGTGGGCCATCACGTCGGGCGGCATGCCGGTGCCAGTGTCGGTGACGCTCAGGCACAGGTATTGACCTTCGGGCAAGTCGTGGGTGCGGGCGGTGGCGTGATCGAGCCAGTGGTTGACAGTTTGCAGGGTGATCTTGCCGCCTTCGGGCATGGCGTCGCGGGCGTTGATGCACAGGTTGAGCAGTGCGTTTTCCAGTTGGCTGGCGTCGACAAACGCTGCCCAGGCATCCGCGGCTCCGACGGTTTCGACTTGCACGCCGGGGCCGGCGGTACGCTGGATCAGTTCGGCCATGCCGTACATCAAGCTGTTGACGTTGGTGACGCGGGGCTCCAGGGTTTGCCGACGGGAAAAGGCCAGCAGCCGCTGGGTGAGCACGGCGGCGCGTTTGGCCGAGCCTTGGGCGGCGACCATGTACTTGTCGACGTCACTGAGGCGGCCCTGGGTAATGCGCCGATTCATCAGCTCCAGGGCACCGGAGATGCCCGCCAGCAGGTTGTTGAAGTCATGGGCCAGGCCTCCGGTGAGCTGGCCGACGGCTTCCATTTTTTGCGACTGGCGCAGCTTCTCTTCGGCCTGCATCAACAACGCGGTGCGTTCGGCCACGCGTTGCTCAAGGGTTTCGTTGAGGGCACGCAATTGGGTCTGGGCATCACGCAGGGCTTCATCCGCGATGGTGCGCTCAAGCAGGTCGGCGGCCTGGCGCGCAAGGATGTCGAGCAGGCGCAGATCACGTTCGGACGGCTGGTGCGGTTGGCTCCAGTGGGTGGAAATCATGCCCAGCAGTCGACCGTCGCGGGAGCGCAGCGGTGTCGTTTGCGCGGCGCGAATGCCCGTTCGGCGAAACGCCAGCAGGTCTTCGGTACCGGCAATATCGGCCCACTCTTCGAAATCGGGAATGATCGCGCGTTGGCCGAGTTTGAGGGCCATGGTGCAACTGCTGTATGCCATAGGGCTCACCCACTGCCAAAAACCCACGGCTTCGGGCGGCAGGCCACGAGAGCAGAGCAGTTGCAGCTCGCCGCCGTGCCCGCCGGCATGTCCCTGGGGGCATAACAACTGCATGGTGCCGAACTGCGAACCGGTAATGGACACGGCAGCATCGACGATCTTGCCGTAGAGGGCTTCGAGGTCCTGTTCGCCGATCAGGTCCAGGCTGATCCGGTGCAGGAATTCGATGTCCGACAAGGCCGTTTCCGATTCGCTGGCGGTGCCTCGCGGGAAAACGCCTGGGAAGGCGGTGCGTAGGGTTTTCATGGCTGCTCCCGGGGAGCCTGAAGTGAGCGGTATCAAGCGTATCAACAAAGTTCTGACCACACGACGCAGCCGTAGGTTCGGCGCCGATCAGCGCCCTTCCCTACCAAACGTCGCCTTTACGAAATCCACAAAACTGCGCAATTTCGGGGTCAAGCGACGATCCGGCGCGTACAGCAGGTTCATCGGTGATACCGGTACATGGTATTCCGGCAACACGTTGACCAAAGTGCCCTTGCGCAGCGCGTCGTTGACCAACTCCAGCGGCAACAACACCACCCCCAACCCCGCCACGGCGGCCGAGAGCAGCGGGTCGCCCTGATTAATCGTCAAACGGCTTGTAATCGGCACGTCGATAGGCCCGCCCGGCCCCTCGAAATGCAAGTGGGAACGCCCGTCGGAATAGGCGAACGCCAGGCATTCATGCTCTTGCAGGTTCGACGGTGTGAGGAGAGGTGGCCGCCGCGCCAGGTAAGCTGGAGCGGCGCACAGCAGCATTTGATACGGCTTGAGGGGCAAGGCCTTGAGGCCGCTGTCGGTGAGTTCACCGATGCGAAATACCACGTCGTAGCCATCTTCGACCAAGTCGATGATGTCGTTGGACAAGGTCAGGTCCACCGCCACCTGCGGGTACTTGACCATGTACTCCAGCAAGCGCGGCGACAGCGTGCTCACGCCGAACGTCACCGGGGCATTGATGCGCAGGCGCCCGCTGGGAACGCCACGGGTCACGGCGGCCATTTCTTCGGCGGCGTCCATGTCGGCCAGGATCAACTTGGCGCGCTGATAAAACGAACGGCCAAAATCAGTGAGGATTTGCTTGCGCGTGGTGCGGTTGAGCAGCGATACACCCAAGTGCTGTTCAAGCATTTTCACCTGTTTGCCTACCAACTGCGGCGACAGGTTGAGCTCATCCGCCACGGCGCTGAAGGAACCCAGCTCCACCGCTTTAACGAACGTGGCCATCAAGGTCAGGCGGTCCATTGGAAACCCATTGTTTCTAGTGTTGCGCCATCCTAGGCCTTTATCCCTGCGCGACCAACGCCTAAATTGAACGCCTCATTGATGAACACCGAGGTCAACATGGCACGTATTGTCAGGATTCACGCCTACGGCGACGCAAGCGTCTTGCAACTGGAAGACGTTGATGTGCCTGCCCCCCTGGCGGATGAAGTACAAATCCAGGTCAAGGCGATTGGCTTGAACCGCGCCGAAGTGATGTTCCGTAACCACGCGTATTTGCAGGAAGCCGAATTCCCCAGCCGCCTGGGCTATGAAGCCGCAGGCGTGGTGATGGCGGTCGGCAGCGCTGTCAGCGAGTTCAAGGTAGGCGATGCGGTCAGCGTGATCCCGCCACTGGACATCGCCCGCTGGGGCACCTACGGCGAGGTGGCGAATGTGCCCGCTTATCTTGCGGTCAAGCACCCGTCAAACCTGAGCTTCGAACAGGCCGCCGCATCGTGGATGCAGTACGTCACGGCCTGGGGGGCGCTGGTCGAACAGGCCAAGCTGAGCCAGGGCGACGTGGTACTGGTAACCGCTGCATCCAGCAGTGTCGGCCTGGCCGCCTTTCAAATCGCCCGCAGCGTCGGTGCCACGGCCATTGCCGTCACCCGTACCCGTGCGAAACAGCAGGCCTTGCTCGACGCAGGCGCCACCCATGTGATCATCAGTGATGAAGAAGACCTGGTGGAACGGGTGATGGCCCTGACCAACGGCCAGGGCGCGCGCGTGGTGTTCGACCCCATCGGCGGGCCGTCCTTCGAAGCGCTCACACAAAGCATGGCCAGGGGCGGCATCCTGCTCGAGTACGGCGCGCTGAGCCCTGAACCCACGCCGTTTCCGCTGTTCACCGTGCTAGGCAAGAGCCTGACGCTCAAGGGCTACCTCTACGCGGAAATCGTCTCCGACCCCGCGGCACTGGCCAGGGCCAAGGCGTTCATACTCGAAGGGCTCACGTCGGGCGCATTGGCGCCGATCATTGCCAAGACGTTTGCGCTGGATGAGATCCAAGCGGCCCATGGTTTTCTGGAGGCTAACCAGCAAGTGGGGAAGATTGTGGTGACGGTTTAGCGCCTGAATCGAAACGCTGAACCACAGTGAGGGCAGTGCAATAACATTGCATTGCCCTTCTACTTGAGGATTACTGTAGGCCGCGCCCCAGGTCAAGGCTCCTGCCATGTTTGAAATCACCGCCCTTATCACCTACGTCGCCGTTGTGATCGGCTTGTTCCTGATCCCCGGCCCTTCCGTGCTGTTGGTGCTCACCCGCACGCTTCAAGGCGGGCGCAAGGTCGGTATCGCGACCGGGCTGGGCGTGGCTTGCGGCGACCTGGTGCATACACTGTGCGCGGCGTTGGGGTTGTCGGCGATCTTGATGACGTCGGCGACGGCATTCAATGCCGTGAAGTGGGCGGGTGCGGCTTACCTCATCTACCTCGGCGTACGTGCCTTCATGGCCAAGACCGGCACCCACGCTCGACTTGAGTTGCCAGCGGTGACACCGCGCCAGGCGTTCTTCCAGGCCGTGGGTGCGGAGGTGCTGAACCCGAAAACGGCGATCTTCTTCCTGGCCTTTCTGCCGCAATTCGTGCACCCGGAATCGGGCTCGTCGCTGGTGCAATTTGCCGTACTCGGCTTGATCTTTTCGGTGCTCAGCGCGGTGTACACCAGCCTGTTGGCCATCGCCATCCGTCCGTTGAGCCGAGGCCTCAAAGGGCTGTCCGCGCTACGTAAATGGGAAGGTAAAATCATCGGTACGCTGTTTATGGGGTTGGGGCTGAAAGTGGCGTTTCAGCAGCGATAAGCCGGTGCGATAAAACTACACGTTTTTCGGTCATCTAGAAGCTAAGTGGAAGGACCTGCACCAACACTACCCACCAATGCGACGGAGTCACGTGCCATCTCGTAGTGATAAATATCAATGGTTGTAGGGAACGGCGCATTATTGAATCGTTTGAAAAGCCAATCAGCAAGGGGTTTGTCCGTAAGCACATGAACCCGTGACTCGCGGCCCGGCCACAGTGAAAGCCATAACAACTCTGCGCACGCTCGGTCACGGGACCCTGTATTCGGATTTCCATGAGACGTGTTGTACGTACTCGTACTGACCCCTCCAATTACTACATCTTCAGCGTATATATCAAATTCATGCACCGGCCCGTTGACACCTACGGCAAGCTTTTTGGAGATGGCGTTGCAAGATATGCTTTTTGAAAAAGCCAGCCTAGCCAGATTTTCAATATCGAGTCTTTCACGCTTAGTCATTGCAACCCACTCAAGTTAAATTACTGTTCAGTAAAACATTCAACGACACCTTCAACCTAGCTGACAAACAGCCTGTTGCTGCAACAAATAAATATAATCAAACAACAAAAACACAACCACAAAAGCAGCTAATACATAAACTAAAAACTTAAGACGATCAGACAGCCTCAGCGCTGACATATGCTGCTCGCGAAGCGCGAGTAACTCCGGGGTCGTGAGCACATCATGGGCAAAATTTTCGGCATCTTCTCCGAAACACCGCTCGAACTTTTCAACCATTGAAATTTCGTACGACGCAAGAAGACTTCTGTCCGCATCCCGCATTAGAATATACTCCCTCGCTTCACGCGGGTTAAAATAAAGAAATTTTTCATTCGTATCCTTCAGGTACTTATAGACTATGTTTGACATTATACGTTTTTCGCCATTCAAACTTCTCGCAAAAACACGAAATGCTCTTTTCCGCCCGAGAAATACAAACAACGTAATAATTAATGCATCCTTGAGCAAAGATGGAATCTCAAACGGCAACCAAAAGGTCAAAAGATCAAATACCGGATACAACCATTTATGCCAATAAACCGAGACGGTATGCACCACTAACAATGCGATTGATATAACATCTTCCATGCCCACGAGCTGAGCAGTCTCAAGAACATACCTGCCAAACTTCCGCCATGCTGCTAAATCATCTAATACACCTATCAGCCCTATCACACCTGACAGCCATAAAACCCAACTCATCACACGAGTCAATTTTTCTAAAACAACTCTAAATTTAGTCGCCTCTTTCTTTTCTCTCATCATATCCATATTCTATTATCAAGTTATTACCGAGCAACGTTCACACCACAGGTGGCTCCGCTAGCACTCCCATTAGCAAACCTATCCTTTTGCTCACGATGCTCAAAAGCGATTCCATAATGCTATCACCGTATTGTTCAGGCGCTTTACAAAAAACGTCTAATGCGCCATATCCGGCCCCATCTAGAGCCCACCCAAATGCCCCTAACCAAACGCGACTGCGCCCGCCTCGAACGCCGCCTAGTCGCGACCTTGACCGAAGCCTGCGAAACCGCCAAGGCTGAAATCCCGGGCTTCGAGTGGCTGACGCACACCGTCGACTACGCTGCCTTCCCCCAAAGCCTGCGGGTGATCTGGGTTTTCGACACGCGGGCCAGCAAGGATCAGGCGCTGGCAAGTGGCGCCGACCAACGCATGCGTGAGCTGACTGCTGCTGCATTGCACGACGCCGAGGTGGCTGCGGTAAACCTGGAGCGCTGCGTGCGCTTCGATTCCGAAGAAGCCTGCAACACCCAACATGGCGGTGATTGGCGCCGTCGCCTGGCCTGATACTGCTCGAAGCAGGCAAGCCCTAATACCAGTCAGTTAAGCGGTGGGGTGACGAGC
>NZ_JBOICG010000551.1:0-13714 GCF_050739995.1 Pseudomonas sp.
CCCCTGAAAGATCGCGGCCTGGCGTATGGCGATGGCCTGTTCGAGACCATTGCCGTCAGGGCCGGGCAGCCTGTGCTGCTCGATCGCCATCTGCAACGCCTCGATGAGGGTTGCAGGCGGTTGGCGCTGGTTGCGGATCAACCGTTGATCCGCAGCGAAGTGCTGGCTTATGCCGCCGCTCTCGGCGACGGTGTCCTCAAGTTGATCCTCACCCGTGGCGATAGCCTGCGTGGTTATGGCATCAACCCTGACGCCCCGGTGCGTCGTATCTTGCAGGGCAGCCCGCCCGCTACCTATCCCCAAGCCCATGGAATCGATGGAATCCGTTTGTTTCCGTGTGCCACCCGCCTGGCTGAACAGCCGTTACTGGCGGGGCTCAAGCACCTTAATCGTCTGGAACAGGTGATCGCCCGCGCCGAATGGCAGGATGCCGAGCACGCCGAAGGTTTGATGCTGGATATGTCCGATCGGGTGATCGAAGGCGTGTTCAGCAACCTGTTCCTGGTACGCAACGGGTGGTTACTAACCGCCGATCTGAATCGTTGTGGCGTCGCAGGCGTGATGCGTGCCGAGATCCTGGCCCAGGCGCAAACCCTGGGCATCCCGGCGGCCGTGGCCGACATCAGCGTTGAACAGTTGCAGCAGGCCGACGAAGTCTTTGTCTGCAACAGCGTTTATGGCATTTGGCCGGTGCGCGGGTGCGCTGCGATGAGCTGGTCGGTTGGGCCGCTCACCCGTAAACTGCAGGGCATTGTTCGCGCGCTATTGGATATTTGAGTTGATACGAAAACTGGTTTTACTGCTGCTGATCGGTTTGGTCTCGGCAGGCTTGGTGCTGGGCTTCTCCGCCTGGAAGCTCGACTCTGCCTTGAAGCAGCCCCTGAAACTGAGCCAGGAACAATTGCTGGATGTACCGGCCGGGGCGACCCCGACCGGGACCTTCAATCGTCTGGAAGCCGAAGGGGTGCTCGACGATGCCTTCTGGTTGCGCCTGTATTGGCGTTTCAATCTCGACGGCCAGCCGTTGCACAGCGGGGAATACCGCATGACCCCTGGCCTGACGGCCGAGGGCTTGATCGGCTTGTGGCAGCGTGGCGAAGTGGTGCAATACAGCCTGACGCTGGTAGAAGGCTGGAATTTCCGTCAGGTGCGCTCGGCGCTGGCCAAGCACGAAAAGATTGTGCAGACGCTGTCGGGCCTGAGCGACAAGGAAGTGATGGACAAGCTCGGTCACCCCGACGTGTTTCCTGAAGGGCGCTTCTTCCCGGACACCTACCGCTTCGTGCGCGGCATGACCGATGTCGATTTCCTGAAAAAAGCCTACAACCGCCTGGACGATGTACTCGCCCAAGAGTGGGGGAAGCGCGCGGTCGATGCGCCTTACACCGACCCTTATCAAGCGCTGATCATGGCCTCCCTGGTGGAGAAAGAGACCGGTGTACCTGAAGAGCGCGGACAGATTGCCGGGGTCTTCGTGCGACGCATGAAGATCGGCATGCTGCTGCAGACCGACCCGACGGTGATCTACGGCCTGGGCGAACGCTACACCGGCAAGCTGACCCGTGCGCACCTCAAGGAAGCCAACCCCTATAACACCTACATGGTCGCCGGCCTGCCGCCGACGCCGATTGCCATGGTCGGCCGCGAGGCCATCCACGCTGCGCTGAACCCGGTGCCGGGTAGCAGCCTGTATTTTGTCGCGCGTGGCGATGGCAGCCATATTTTCTCCGATGACCTGGATGCGCATAATGCCGCCGTGCGTGAGTTCCAACTCAAGCGCCGCGCCGACTATCGTTCCAGCCCGGCGCCCGCGGTGAAGACGGCGCAGGACGCACCGCCCCCGGCCGATGCACCCACCGAGCCTGCGCCGGATACCGCCGCGCCGCAAAGCCCGCAATGACTCTGACTAAGGACTGCCTGTGACTGGCTTGTTTATTACCCTGGAAGGCCCGGAAGGCGCCGGCAAAAGCACCAATCGCGATTACCTGGCCGAGCGCTTGCGCGGTGGGGGTATCGAGGTGGTGTTGACCCGTGAGCCGGGTGGTACGCCGCTGGCTGAACGCATTCGTGAAGTGCTGTTGGCGCCGGGTGAAGAACAGATGAACCCGGACACCGAGCTGCTGCTGGTGTTTGCCGCCCGCGCCCAGCACCTGGCCGAAGTGATTCGCCCGGCCCTGGCGCGCGGCGCGGTGGTGATTTGCGACCGGTTTACCGATTCCACCTACGCCTATCAGGGTGGTGGTCGAGGCTTGTCCCTGGAGCGCATCGCCGCCTTGGAAACCTTCGTCCAGGGCGATTTGCGCCCCGACCTGACCCTCCTGTTCGATCTGCCGGTGGAAGTGGGGATGTCCCGCGCCAGTGCCCGTGGCCGCCTGGATCGATTCGAACTGGAAGGCCAGACCTTTTTCGACGCTGTGCGCACTGCGTTCCTCAAGCGTGCCGCCGCTGAACCTGCCCGTTACTACGTGCTGGACGCCGCTCAGCCACTGACGCAAGTGCAACGCGCCATTGACGCGTTGTTGCCGAAACTGCTGGAGCGCGCCCGTGGCTGAAGCCTACCCATGGCAGGATAGTCTTTGGCAGCAATTGGCCGGTCGTGCCCAGCATGCCCACGCCTATCTGCTGCACGGGCCGGCAGGCATCGGTAAGCGTGACCTTGCCGAGCGCCTGATGGCGAGCCTGTTATGTCAAAAGCCGGTCAACCTGGAAGCCTGCGGCGAGTGCAAGTCCTGCCTGTTGCTCAAGGCCGGCAGCCACCCTGACAACTACCTGTTGGAACCCGAGGAGGCTGACAAGGCGATCAAGGTCGACCAAGTGCGTGATCTCGTTAGCTTTGTGGTGCAGACCGCGCAGATGGGCGGGCGCAAGGTCGTACTGATCGAACCGGTGGAGGCCATGAACATCAACGCCGCCAACGCTTTGCTCAAGAGTTTGGAAGAACCGTCCGGCGATACGGTGCTGTTGCTGGTGAGCCACCAGTCCAGCCGTTTGTTGCCGACCATTCGCAGCCGTTGCGTGCAGCAGGCGTGCCCGTTGCCGAGCGAGGCGATGAGCCTGGAATGGCTGGCGCAGGCACTGCCGGACTGTTCTGTGGACGAACGGGTCGAGCTGTTGACGTTGGCCGCCGGCTCACCGTTGGCTGCCGTCAAGCTGCAGGCCCAGGGCGTGCGTGAGCAACGGGCGTTGGTGGTCGATGGCGTGAAGAAACTGCTCAAGCAGGAACTCTCCGCCACCCAACTGGCCGAAAGCGCCTGGAAGGATATTCCTCTCCTGCTGTTGTTCGACTGGTTCTGCGATTGGTCGAGCCTGATCCTGCGCTATCAGTTGACCCAGGATGAAAGCTGCCTGGGCCTGCCGGACATGCGCAAAGTTGTGCAATACCTTGCGCAGAAGAGTGCCCAGGACAAGGTGCTGAATATCCAGGACTGGATTCTCGCCCAGCGCCAGAAGGTCCTGGGCAAGGCCAACCTCAACCGTGTGCTGCTGCTTGAAGCGCTGCTGGTGCAATGGGTGGGTTTGCTCGGCCGCCGTTAATTTCCGTGGTTGACGGGTGTATCGTTGGCCAGACCCTTATCGTGACTCAAGTTGTAACTTCCTATGCTCGTAGATTCCCATTGCCACCTTGATCGCCTCGACCTTGCCCAGCACGACGGTTCCCTGGATGCCGCCCTTGAAGCAGCGCGCCAGCGTGGGGTAGGGCACTTCCTGTGTATCGGCGTCAGTGCTGAGAACGCCGCCGATGTCAAAGCCCTGGCCGAGCGTTATGCCGATGTAGATTGTTCAGTCGGTATCCACCCCCTGGACCTCAAGCCCGGCGAAGCGCCAGCCCTCGACTGGTTGCTGGGCGAGCTCAGCCACCCACGGGTGGTGGCGATTGGTGAAACCGGGCTGGACTACCACTACGAGCCTGAAGCCGCCGAATTGCAGCAGGCCTCGTTCCGTCTGCATCTGCAAGCGGCCCGGCAAACTGGCAAGCCGGTGATCGTCCACACCCGTGGCGCTCGCGCCGACACCCTGGCCTTGCTACGCGAAGCCGCATTGCCCCAGGCCGGCGTGCTGCATTGCTTCACCGAAGACTGGGACATGGCCAAGGCGGCTTTGGATCTGGGCTTCTACATCTCCCTGTCGGGCATCGTCACCTTCCGCAATGCGGACGCCTTGCGTGACGTGGCGCGTCAGGTGCCGGCCGATCGCTTGCTGGTAGAAACCGACTCACCGTACCTGGCGCCGATCCCTCATCGTGGCAAGCCGAACCTGCCGGAGTATGTGCGCGATGTGGCGGATTACCTGGCGATGCTGCGCGGCGAGTCCTACGAGCGTTTTGCAGAGCAGACCACGGAGAACTTCAAGCGCCTGTTTCCGTTGGCCCACGTTTCTTAAATCCTGGGCAAAAAAAACCCGGGTTCTGGGGGGTGAATCCGGGCTAAGACCATTAGGAGTAAAACAAGGGTACGCAGTCCGTCGGTACCCAGGTCGACGTGTCACTTGGGGGAGATGTCACGTCGACAGTTCAAGTATTGATCACTATCCCATTCAGTCCAGTCGCATCTGATCGTTTTTTAAACAGATTTGGAATACACGCGCTTCGCTTGAGTTCTCATTGAGTCCTATGGGCAGGTGAGGATGTTGCGTGTTATTTCTGACTGATATCGATGAAATCGTTGGCATGCTGAAAGTTAAGTGCAAAGCCGGTTCACATAGGCGTTGCCCAACGACCGTTCAGTCGGGATAATCCCTCGCACCGGGTAAATCGTATCGCCAGGTATCCTTGGCCCTGCGTAACCCTTCCCCTATTCACCTCTGCAGACCTTTTCCTCATGCACAAAGAACCCCGTAAGGTCCGTGAGTTTCGCCGCCGTGAGCAGGAAATTCTCGACACTGCACTCAAGCTGTTCCTCGAACAAGGTGAAGACAGCGTCACCGTCGAGATGATTGCGGATGCCGTGGGTATCGGCAAAGGCACCATCTACAAGCACTTCAAGTCCAAGGCCGAGATTTACCTGCGCCTGATGCTCGACTACGAGCGCGACTTGAACGAACTGTTGCACTCGGCCGATGTGGACAAGGACAAGGAAGCCCTGTCCCGGGCCTACTTCGAGTTCCGCATGCGTGACCCGCAGCGCTATCGCTTGTTCGACCGCCTGGAAGAGAAGGTAGTCAAGGGCCATCAGGTGCCGGAAATGGTCGAGGAGCTGCACAAGATCCGTGCCTCGAACTTCGAACGCCTTACCTTGCTGATCAAGGGCCGCATCAGTGAAGGCAAGCTTGAAGATGTACCGCCTTATTTCCACTACTGCGCCGCCTGGGCCTTGGTGCACGGCGCAGTAGCGCTGTACCACTCGCCGTTCTGGAGCAATGTGCTGGAAGATCAGGAGGGCTTCTTCCAGTTCCTGATGGACATCGGCGTGCGCATGGGCAACAAGCGCAAGCATTCGACTGAACTGCCGCCTGCCACGTAATGATTTACTGCCAGGCGCAGTACCCCAGGAATATACTCAGGCAAGGACCTTGCTAAAAGCTGATTTATGAGTCAGCTTCTAGCGCGCCCGAATTATCTTCTGCCGGAGTGATCCATGATCGTTGATCGTCAAGGCAGGCGATTTCGCAATTTGCGGATCAGCCTGACTTCAGCCTGCAATTATGCGTGTACCTACTGCGTGCCGAACGGCAAGCGGTTGGTGGCTGCCCAGGACGAACTCTCGGCCGAGGCCATGGCCCGTGGCGTGGCCTACCTGATTGAGGCGGCGGGCATCGAGCGCCTGCGTATCACTGGCGGCGAACCGCTGGTCAGCCCCAAGCTGGAAGCCTTCATGGGTGCAGTGGGGCAGATGGGCCTGCGTGATATCAGCTTGACCACCAACGGTCAGTTGCTCGCCCGTAAACTGCCTTTGCTGGTGGACGCCGGTATCCGGCGCATCAACGTCTCCCTCGATACCCTGGATGCCGAGGCCTTTCGCAGCATTGCCCGTGGTGGCGATTTGGCCACCGTGCTCGCTGGCATGGACCAGGCTCGCGCGGCCGGGATCAAGATCAAGGTCAACATGGTGCCTTTGCGCGGACAGAACCTGGACCAGGTGATGCCGCTGCTCGATTATTGCCTGGAGCGTGGCTACGAGTTGCGCTTCATCGAGCTGATGCGCATGGGCCACCTGGCCAAGGACTCCAACGCTTTCCTGCAGCAATTTGTCAGCCTGCAGCAATTGCTCAGCCTGATTGGCGAACATCACGAATACCTGCAAGCCGACGCCCCTGTGGATGCTACGGCGGTGCGCTACGAAGTACCGGGCAAGGGCTTCTTTGGTGTGATCGCCAACGAAAGCGTACCGTTCTGCCGTACCTGTTCACGGCTGCGTTTGTCTTCCACGGGGTGGTTGCATGGCTGCCTATCGTCGAGTAACCGGCATTACATCGGCGACTTGCTGGACAAGCCGCGCCACCAGGCATTGCCGGCCCTGCAAGGCTTGCTGATGAAAGCCCTCGGCGATAAACAGGAAGTGGCCTTTTCCGGTGGTGCGACCATCATGAAGATCATCGGCGGCTAAACATCCCCAAGACAACACAAAACCAAATGTGCTGCTACCAAATGGCGTAAAACCTGCATCTCACGCCCATTCGCCGGTTTTCCGTCACCGGCTTCTGGAGGATTTAGGATGCGTAGTCTGGTTTTGTTGCTGGCGTCGTTGGCGCTGAGTGGTTGCATGACCGTCAGCGATATGGCCGAAGGCACCCGTTATCAGATGAGCGACGCCGGGTTGCTGGACCACAGTGATACACGCCGTACGGCGTCGGTGCGTATACAGCCGGACTCCTTTGTCTTTATTGCCCAGGGCGCCTTTGTGCCGCCGGGTAGCGCCTACCCGCGACCTAACGTGGTGGCTGAGGAAGCCTTCAACGGCTTCGTCGAATATTTCCCCATGGTACGTCGCGCCCGCAAGCCGGAAGGCCTGGAGCAGGCGATGGCTGAAGCACGGGCGGCCGGGGCGCATTACCTGCTGTATTGCCGCTTTGCGGCAGCCGATGACCGTATCGGTAACGCTGATGAGTGGACTGATCAGCAGGCCCTGGACCGCGTGGGGCTGGACAGTGGCGTGATCCAGATCATGTTGATCGAGACCAGCACCCAGTATTTGATTGATACTGCACGTATTCGCAGTCGTGGCGGTTTACTGACGTTCCACGACAACAAGCCAGAAGATCTGATTGCCCGCCCCCTGGCGCAGTACGCTCGTGGCTTGCTGGGCATGAGTGATCAGTAACAGGAGGATCCGATGACCGATGTCGCCAAGGCCAATGATCTATTGGCCCAACTGCCCAAGGGCAAGGGGCCGGCGCCCGTGCACCTGTGGAATCCGGATTTCTGCGGTCACATCGACATGCGCATCGCCCGTGACGGCACCTGGTTCTATCAGGGCACGCCGATTGGGCGAAAGCCGATGGTCAAGTTGTTCTCCAACATTATCCGTCGCGACGGTGATGAGTATTTTCTGGTCACGCCTGTGGAAAAGGTCGGCATCAGCGTCGATGATGCGCCATTTGTTGCGTTGACACTGGAAGTGCAAGGGCAGGGTGAAAGCCAGGTGCTGCGCTTTACCACCAATGTCGACGAACAGATCGACGCCAGCCTCGAACATCCGCTGCGGGTGGTGATCGACCCTGTCACCCAGGAACCTGCGCCATATCTGTTGGTGCGCACCAACCTCGAAGCCCTGGTGCATCGCAACGCGTTCTATCAATTGGTCGAGCTGGCCGTGAGTCGTCCGATCAACGGTCAGAACTGGCTGGGCGTGTGGAGCGGCGGGGTGTTTTTTCCCATTGGCCTGGAGCCCTGAGGCCGTTTTTCTCATCCCCTTGAAATAATTCGCTTGCTGCAAATGGGCGCTTTCGGTTATCAATTTGTACATGATTAGACATGTTCGATTTGATAAGAAAAAACGCGTCGTCGACGAGCTCATCCGCCGTATCGAGGGTGGGGTGATAGCCGACGGCTTCCTGCTGCCGGGCGAGCATCAATTGGCCGAAGAGTTCGCGGTCAGCCGCGGCACCCTGCGCGAAGCGTTGGCCGAGCTCAAGCGGCGCAACTACATCGCTACTCAGAGCGGTGTCGGTTCCATCGTCACCTTTGACGGCATGGTGCTCGACCAGCGCAGCGGTTGGGCCCAGGCCCTGGCCGATACGGGCGCGCGGGTGACCACCGATATCCTGCGCCTGGAAGCCGTGACCCGTCCGGACCTGCTCAGCCGTTTCGGCAGCGACCAATTCATTGCACTCGACCGCCGCCGCTGCACCCCCGATGGCATCGCCGTGTCCCTGGAGCGTTCGTTGATGCCCGCCTCCGGTGGCCTGGAAAGTCTGCCCAGTGTCGGCCTGATCGATAACTCCCTGACGATCACCCTGGCCGCCTACGGCTACGTGGGTGCCGAAGGCGACCAATGGATCGGCGCCGAACCCTTGAGTGACGAGGACGCCGAGCTGCTCGGGCGGCCTGCCGGCAGCGTGTTTCTCAAAGCCTCGCGTACCACCTACGACCGCCGCGAGCGTTTCATGGAGCATGTCGAAAGCTTGCTCGACCCTCTGCACTTTCGCCTGCACCTGCAGTTTGGAGCTTCGAAATGACCGTGGAAAATCGCGCCCTGGGTGCCTTCTACGGCTTGGCCCTGGGCGATGCCTTGGGCATGCCGACCCAGTCCTTGAACCGCGAGCAAATCCGTGCCCGCTTCGGTGCCATTACCCGCCTGGAAGATGCCGACGCCGACCAGCCCATCGCACCGAACATGCCAGCCGGTTCCATTACCGATGACACCGAACAGGCGATCCTGGTCGGCGAGTTGCTGGTGCAAGGCCAGGGTAAGATCGAACCCAAGGTGCTCGCTCAGCGCCTGATCGACTGGGAAGCGGTGATGCGCGCCAAGGGCTCGCAGGATCTGCTCGGCCCGTCGACCAAACGCGCAATCGACATGATCCTCGCCGGCCACACTCCGGAAGAGTCCGGGCGCTATGGCACTACCAACGGTGCGGCGATGCGCATCACCCCGGTGGGGATCGCCGCCGACATTCGCGACCCGGCGCAGTTTATACAAGCAGTGATCCAAGCCTGCCAGGTCACCCATAACACCACGCTGGGCATCTCCAGTGCGGCGGCGGTGGCGGCGGTGGTGTCGGCCGGCATCAACGGCGTGGACTTGGGGGAAGCCCTGAACATCGGTACCCAGATCGCCCAACAGGCTGAAGGCCACGGCCATTGGATTGCCGGCGGGCGCATTTCCACGCGCATCAGTTGGGCGCGCACTTTGAGCGTGGGCAGTGGCGACAAGGCGCTGTTCGCCGACCTGCTCTATGAGCTGATCGGCACCTCCGTCGCGTCCCAGGAGTCGGTGGTGGTGTCGTTTGCCCTGGCCCAGCAAGTGGCGGTGGGCGACATGAACGCGTTCGAAGCCCTGTGCCTGGCCGCCAGCCTGGGCGGGGATACCGACACCATTGCCGCCATGCTCGGCGCCATGCTCGGCGCGTGCCTGGGGATGCAGTGCTGGCCGTCGGCGATGATCGAGCAAGTTAAAACCGTCAATGGCCTGGATTTGCAGCCACTGGTTCAAAGGCTGCTCGCGTTGAGATAAACGCCGCAATGCAAAATGTGGGAGCTGGCTTGCCTGCGATGGCTGCCCTCCAGTGAGTACATCAGTGCCTGGTACGCCGCTATCGCAGGCAAGCCTGCTCCCACATTGAACTCGCTGAGACAGGAAGACCGAGCGCCGTTCTGCTTTAAGAATCTGCCACAACCACAACAATACAGGCACCAGGAGCACTCCATGAGCAGCACCTCTGCCGGCCAAAGCGCCGGCCAATTGGAAACCCGCGGCATCGAACCGGTCCCTGAAAACGAGTGCAACGGCCACCCGCTGCAACTGTTCTGGGTGTGGTTCGCGGCCAATATCAGCATCCTCGGCTTGCCGCTCGGGGCGACCCTGGTGGCGTTTCGTGGCTTGGCGATCTGGCAGGCGATCATTGTCGCCATCCTCGGTGCCGCCGGTTCTTTTGCGGTGGTGGGCATCATCTCGATTGCCGGTCGCCGTGGCCGGGCTCCCAGCCTGACGTTGTCCCGCGCTATCTTCGGCGTGCGCGGCAATATTGGCCCCACTCTGGTGTCACTGATGTCACGCCTGGGCTGGGAAACCGTCAACACCACCACCGCAGCCTTCGTATTGTTGTCGTTGTGTTCGATCCTGTTCCATTCGCCGGTTGAAGCAAAAAGCGCACCTGTGCTGACGCTCATCTTCATCGCGATTTTCGTGCTGCTGACCTTGTCTGTTTCCGGCCTCGGCCACGCGACGTTGCTGGTGATCCAGAAGTGGGCCACTTACGTGTTCGGTGCCTTGAATATTCTGGTGGGTGGCTTCCTCTGCGCCACCATCGACTGGAGTGCCGTGTTCAACGCCACCCCGGCACCGCTGAGCGCGATGATCATCGGTGTCGGCACCATGGCTGCCGGCACGGGGATCGGTTGGGCCAACGCCGGGGCCGACATGTCGCGCTACCAGCATCGCAGCGTCAAGGCCGTGCGTCTGGTGGCGTCCGCCGCGTTTGGTGCGGGTATTCCGTTGGTGTTGTTGATCACCCTCGGCGGGCTGCTGTCGGTGGGCAATAACGACCTGGCCTCGGCCACTGACCCGATCATCGCGATCCGCGACATGCTGCCGACCTGGATGGCCGTGCCGTACCTGATCACCGCATTTGGCGGCTTGCTACTGTCCAACAACCTCTCGGTGTACTCGGCCGGCCTGACGACCTTGACCCTGGGTTTGAAGGTCAAGCGCGTGCACGCGGTGATCGTCGACATCGTGGCGATCTTCGCCGGGTCGATTTACTTCATGCTGATCGCCGACAGTTTCTACGGCCCCTTCATCACCTTCATTTCGCTGCTGGCTGTGCCGATCACTGCGTGGGTCGGAATTTTCGTGGTCGACTTGATCCACCGTCACTACTACAGCGCAACAGACTTGTTGGACGTGAGCCCAAGCAGCGCCTACTGGTATCGCGGTGGCGTGGAATGGCGTGCGTTCGGCGCCTGGGCCGTGGCAATTGTGCTGGGTTTCAGTTTCACCACCATCGGCACTACCGCCGAAAATATCTGGTTCGCCGGGCCATTGTCCGATTCCTGGCTGGGCCACAACGGCCTGGGCTGGATCGTCACTTTCCTGGTGGCCGGCGGAGTTTATGCGGTATTGGGTGGCGCGGCTGACCGTCGCCCGGCGTTAGTAGAGAGCCACAATGTCTAGATTGCTGCACACCGGCCAGGTCATCGTCGACTTGGTCATGGCCTTGGATACCTTGCCTGCGACGGGCGGCGATGTACTGGCGCAATCGGCCAGCTTCGAAGCCGGCGGCGGTTTTAACGTGATGGCTGCTGCCCGGCGCAATGGAATGCCCGTGGTGTATCTCGGGCGCCACGGCAATGGGCGCTTCGGCGACCTGGCCCGTGCGGCGATGCAGGCCGAAGGGGTGGTGATGGCCCAG
Organism: Pseudomonas sp.; assembly: GCF_050739995.1. Lineage (GTDB taxonomy): Bacteria > Pseudomonadota > Gammaproteobacteria > Pseudomonadales > Pseudomonadaceae > Aquipseudomonas. The sequence continues at coordinate 11,509 of NZ_JBOICG010000551.1, forward strand.
CCAGCCAGTGAGGGCAAGGACACCGGTTTGTGTGTGTCGCTGACCGAAGCCACCACCGAACGCACCTTCATTTCCCATATCGGCGCTGAAGGCGATTTAACGGCCGAAGACTTGGTGGGCGTTGTGCCGCATGCGCACGATTACGTGTACGTCAGCGGCTACAGCCTGTTGCTGGAGGGCAAGGCACAGGCACTGCTCGACTGGCTGCTGGCGCTGCCGCGTGACGTCACCGTGGTGTTCGACCCGGGGCCGTTGGTCAAGGCGCCGGATTCTGCACTGATGATTGCGTTGCTGCCGCGTATCGATATCTGGACCAGCAATGGTCCGGAGGCGCTGGCGTTCACTGGTGCCGGAACGCTGGCTGAGGCCTTGCTTGAGCTCAAGCGCCACCTGCCGGTCGAGGCCTTGTTGGTGGTGCGCGACGGACCGAATGGTTGCTGGATCAGCCAACGGGGCCGGGCCGAGCATGTGCCTGGGTTCAAGGTGCGGGCGGTTGATAGCAACGGTGCGGGCGATGCCCATGCCGGCGTGTTTCTGGCGGGCCTGGCCAGCGGCCTGGCACCGGCTCAAGCAGCGCGTCGCGCGAATGCGGCGGCAGCCCTGGCGGTCACGCGCTGGGGCCCGGCGACGTCACCGGGCACTGACGAAGTGGATGGGATGTTGGCAGAATAGGGCGCTACCCAGCACGGAGTGATCCCATGACCCAGAACATCTATGACACACCGGCCTTCTTCGAGGGCTACAGCAAGATGGGTCGTTCGGTCCAGGGCTTGGCTGGCGCGCCAGAATGGCCGGCCTTGCAGGCAATGTTGCCACCGATGTCCGGGGTGCGGGTGGTGGACCTGGGCTGTGGTTATGGCTGGTTCAGTCGCTGGGCCCAGGAGCAGGGCGCTGCCGAGGTGCTGGGGCTCGATGTATCACAGAAGATGTTGGCGCGGGCGAAAGAGATGACCTCAACGCCCACTATCTCCTACGCCATCGCTGACCTGGAACACCTGGATATTCCCATGGGCGTATTTGACTTGGCCTACAGCTCCCTGGCGTTCCATTACATCGTCGATCTCAAGGGCTTGTTCGCGCGCATCCACCGCGCGCTGGTGCCAGGCGGGCACCTGGTGTTTTCCATCGAGCATCCGATCTTCATGGCGCCGCGCAATCCAGGCTGGTTGATGGATGACGAGGGGCGCAAGAGCTGGCCTGTGGATGGCTATCAGCAGGAAGGGCCACGGGTGACCCATTGGTTGGCAGACGGCGTGATCAAGCAGCATCGCACCTTGGGCACGTTGCTCAATCTGTTGATTCAGGCGGGGTTCACGCTGAGCCACGTTGAAGAGTGGGGGCCGAGTGAAGCGGACTTGAGAACGCGTCCTGAACTGGCTGAAGAACAAGAGCGCCCGATGATGTTGCTGGTGTCGGCACACCGTTGATTCACTGATTCAACGCAAAAGTGTGGGAGCGGGCTTGCCAGCGATGACATTCGATCAGCTTGCCTCGCAGGTGGCTGACACCACCATCGCGGGCAAGCCCTGCTCCCACAGGTTTTGTGGTGGGGCTGGAATTACTGACTTGCCCACCCTATCCAGCACCACTTTGCCCAACCTGTTCGGGTGTTCTCTTGCGTTCGATGGCTTAGGGCGCAGGTTGTTTTGGCGCGCCGGGGATGTTGTTGTCGTCGCCTTTATTCACTTTGGGCTCGGCATTCACACCTGGGCCCATCTTGCCGTTGCCCACGGCGGCGGGCGCCTGACGCTGAGTGTCGTTGCCCTTGGTGCGCGGATCAGCACCTGCTCCGTTGTCGATTATCGCGCCGCCGTTGGTATCCATGCCGGTGCCCATGGACTCTTGCGATTCGGTGGTGGCCGGGTTGGTCGGACCGGTGGACGAGGTCGCGGCAAACGCGCTCAGCGCGGTGGCAGACAGCAGGCCGGTGAGGGCGAGGGCGGCAAACTTGGAAGGCTTCATGAGAGTGTCTCCATATGATTGATGTCCTTACCCCTTATTGGTCTGCCCTCGGTTGTGGTTCGTGCCTGTATGGCGACGAACGGTCTTAAGTCACCTGTAAGATTTTCTGCGCCAGTGACTATAAAATTGCACTGCAATCAGTCATTAAAGCCCCTTAGTATGTGGGCTTTGAAATTGCCCAAGGCCCGCCCATGACCATCGAGATTCGCCCCGCCGTGCCCAGCGATGCTGCGCAGATCCTGAC